>SCTT01000477.1 GCA_004322435.1 bacterium | reverse complement strand
CGCGCGTGTCGGTGCGGGGGGCGCCCGGGGACGCCGGCCGGGTCGTCGTCGAGGTCGCCGACAACGGCATCGGCTTCGAGCCCCAGCACGCCGAGCGCATCTTCGAGCCGTTCCAGCGCCTGCACCGCCGGACGGACTACGAGGGCAGCGGGCTCGGGCTCGCCCTGTGCGCGCGCATCGCCGCCCGCCATGGAGGGACGCTCCGGGCCCGCTCGGCCCCGGGGGAAGGCTCGGTCTTCACCGTCGTGCTGCCGCGAAACGGGGGAGCCTAGGCCATGGCACGCATCCTGAGCGTCGAAGACGACGAGCACGTCCAGCACCTGTTGGGGCGGGCCCTGTTCCAGCAGGGCTACGAGATGCACTACGCCTGGAACGGCCAGGAGGGCTGGGAGAAGGTCCTGGCGGTCGACCCCGACCTGGTCCTCTTGGACCTGATGCTGCCGATGGTCAACGGCGTCGAGCTTTTGCAGCGCATGCGCGCGCACCGCGCGGTCAAGGACGTGCCCGTGGTCGTCGTGACGGCCTACGGCGACGACGCGCAGATGCTCAAAGAGGCCCTGCAGGCGCTCGGCGCGGCGCGCTTCCTGCGCAAGCCCATCGACTTCCAGGAGCTCATCCGCTGCGTGAAGACGGTGCTGGCCTCGAACCCCCGTCTCCCCGCGCGCTCCGAGTCCCCCAGCGCGCGCGCGGTGCGCAAGGGCGGCGTCGCGGTGGACCCGGTCCTCTTGACCGTCTGGGTGGACGACAAGCCGGTCGGTACGCTCCACAACAAGGAGTATTCCGTGCTGAGCCTGCTGCTCGGGAGCCCGGGCCCGGTCTCCCGTCAGGCGCTGATGAAGGGCCTCGGCTACCGGGCGGAGCAGGACGCGGCCCTCAAGCAGGTCGTGCACCGCCTGCGCGCCTCCCTCGGGGAGGCCCACAAGGCCCGTATCCGGACGACGGCCGAAGGCTATGAGCTCCTGGGCTAGGCGGCTCGGGCTCGTCCTGGCCGTCGGCGCGGCCGCGGCCCCCGCCGCCGCCAAGGTGTCTTTTACGGGGTACGGCAACTTCCTGTTCACCCCGGACGCGAACCTGCGCATCTATGCGCCCACGGCCCTGCTGGCCGGCGCGCCGGAGGGAACCCTGCGCGCCCGGGGGTTCTCGGTGGACTCCGTGGGGCTCTTCGCCGCGACGCCGGTGGGCGAGGACGCGGACTTCGTGATGGACTTGAACTACCGCGGCCTCGGCGCCACGGTGCGCGAGCTGCGCGTGCAGTACGCCTACCTCGACACGGCGCTGCCCTGGGCCGGCACGCGGCTGCAGGCGGGCAAGGTCACCTTGCCCTTCGGCTACTACAACTCGCGCCGGTTCTACCCGTTCCAGCGCGTGGAGCTCAGCGCCCCGATCTATCAGAGCGGCATCTTGGGCCTGCCCATCGCGGACGCCGGCGGGGTCCTCTCCTACCGCGGCGAGGCCGGGACCCTCACCTTCGACGCGCGCGTGTTCGGGGTCAACGGCTATGGGAGCGTGCCGACCAGCACGGCGTCGTTTCGGAACGCCTCGGTGCCGGGGGGCCTGGCCATGTCGAACAACCTGGGCTCCGGCAACAACAACAAGGACGTGGCGGTGGGCGGCCAGGTGGCCCTGTCCGGCGACGCGCTTTGGGAGACGGGCGTCTCTTACTACCGCGGGGCCTGGGACCGCTCGGGGGAGCGCCTGCTGCAGATGACCGGGACCCACGTGCACCTGGCCCCGGGCAAGTGCGACCTGCTGGTCGAGTTCCTGCACATCGGCGTGAGCGGCGACGACGGGATGCGGGCGGCCTTCGGGGACCGGAACTGGTCGCTCGACGGCGCGTTCGCCACGTTCAGCGGCCCGGCGGGGACGGTCTACGGGCGCCCGCTGACCGGCTACGGCCGCGGCGAGCTCTACGACGGCTCGGGCTCCGCCGGGTCGGGGGGGCACGAGCTGCTGCGCTCCGCCGCGGCGGGGCTCAGCCTCAAGGCCAACGACTGGATCACATGGAAGGGGGAATACCTGTGGCTCGACTACAGGATACCGGCGACGAACGCCAAGGCGGTGCAGCTCATCGGCTATATCGGGCAGCTCGGCTTGGTCGTCACCTTCTGACGCTGTGCGCCGCGGCCGGCCTCTGGCGGCCGGCGGCGGCGGAGGTGGCTCTCTTCGTCGAGGCCCGGCCCGAGCTGTCGGCCGCGGCGTTGGGGGTCCCGGAGGACGGCGCGGTGCGCCTGCGCCGCTTCGAGCCCCGCGAGCTGGCCGACCCCATCGTCAGCGGGCGCCTGCTGTCGCGCCTGCAGGCCGCCGACGGCGTGGTGGCCGTGGGGGGGGACGCCGCCGCCTGGGCCGCGCGCGAGCTCGACGGGGCCCGCGTGCATCTGGCCGGGGGGCTCTCCCGAGTCCCCGGGGCGACCCTCAAGGCGCGGGGCTGGGGCGGGAGCCTCCCGTTTCCCGCGGGCGCATTCTTGGACCTGGCGCGCGCGGAGGGCTGGAAGCGGGTCGGGGTGCTCTATACCCCCGGCTACGAGGGCCTGCTCCCCGCCGTGCGCGCGGCGGCGGCGGCCCGCGGCGTTGCGGTCGTCTTGCGGGCCGCCGCCGGGCGCCAGGACATCCCGGCGGCGGCCCAGGCGCTGGCCAAAGAGTGCGAAGCGCTGTGGCTGCTCGGCGACCCGGCCCTGACGGCGGGGGCGGGCTTCGACTACCTCCTCGAGCTCTCGCTCTCGCGCCGCCTGCCGCTCTTGGCCCCGGACGCGGAGGCGGTGACGGCGGGGGCGTACGCCGCTTGGGAGCCGGACCTCAAGGCCGTCGCCTTGCGGGCGGCGGAGGTGGCCAAGGCCGCGCACGGCGACGCCGGCTGGCCCCCGGGGCGGCTCGTCTTCGACGGGGCCCCCGCGGGGCGCCTGCGCGTCAACGAGGTCCTCAAACGGCGGTGGTCCGCGACGCCCGGGGGGAGCCGGTGACGCCCGTCGCGGCCCCGCCGGAGGCCCCCAAGGGCCCGCCCTTCGTCGAGCGGTTCTGGACGAACCTGTTTTTGTCCCGGGAGCGCGGCCCGGAGGTGCTCAAGTGGGTGGACTTCGGGCGGCGGCTGGTGCTGGCCGTCTCGGCGCTCGTGCTCCTCGTCGGCACCGGCCTGACCTTGCTCTCGAACGTCCGTCTCGGGCAGCTCCTCGAGGAGTCGCGCGGCGTCCGGGCCCACACGGTCGCCTCCGCGGCGGCGCGCGCCGCGTTCGTGCCTTTGAGCCTCGAGGACCGGCCGGCCCTGGATGCGCTGGCCGCCGGGTTCGCCTCCGAACCCGGGGTCTTGAGCGTGCGGGTGCTCGACGGGGCCGGGACGTCCTGGGCGAGCGGCGGGCGGGGCGGCGTCTCCCGAGCGCGGGTCTTGACCGCCCGCGCCCCCATCGCCGCCTTGAACCCGGGCGACGGCTTCCCGCGCGTCGTCGGGCGGGTCGAGGTCTCGATGGACGTCTCGGACATCGCCCGGCGCCGCCTGGAGCTCTTGGGGACGAGCCTGCTCGTCAACGGGGCGGTCACGCTGGGCCTCTTGTCGGTGGGCCTCGTCTTCGTCCGGAACCTGACCTTGCGCATGCAGATCATGGTCGACGAGGCCCGCTGGGTGGCGGAGCTCAAGCGCTCGAACCGCGAGCTCGAGGAGTTCGCGTACGTCGCCTCCCACGACCTGCAGTCGCCGCTGCGCAAGGTGGCCGGGTTCGCGGAGCTCCTGCGCGAGAGCTGCGGGGGGAAGCTGGGCTCCGAGGCCGACGAGTACGTGGCCTTCATCGTCGACGGCTCGCGCCGGATGCAGCGCCTCATCGAGGACCTCCTGACCTACTCGCGCGTGGGCTCCCGCCAGCTGATCAGCTCCCGGGTGGACCTCGCGGCGGTCGTCCGGCAGGTCCTCTCCGACCTGGAACCCGTCGTCCAGAAGGCCGGCGCCCGCGTCGAGGTCGGCGCGCTGCCGACCTTGGTGGCGGACCGGGGGCAGATGGGGCAGCTCTTCCAGAACCTCCTCTCGAACGCCCTCAAGTTCCGGGGGGAGGCTCCGCTCGTGGTGCGCGTGTCGGGCCGGAACCTCGCAGACGCCTGGGAGTTCACCGTCGCCGACAACGGCATCGGGATGGACCCGGCGTACCATGAGCAGATCTTCAAGATGTTCCGGCGCCTGCACGCGGTCGGCCAGTACGAGGGCACCGGCATCGGCCTGGCCGTCGTGCGCAAGATCGTCGAGCGCCACGGCGGGAGCATTTGGGTCGAGTCCGCGCCGGGCGCGGGCGCCGCCTTCACTTTCACGTTGGGGAACCAGACGTCCGGGGCGCCGCTCGGTGCGGCGGGGGGCGACGATGGCCGGTAGACCGATCCAGGTGCTGTTGGTGGAAGACGACCCGGGCGACGTCCGCCTCACGCAGGAGGCGCTCAAGCGCTCGAAGCTCCTCGTGATGATCAGCGTCGTCAGCGACGGGGAGCAGGCGCTCAAGTTCCTGCGCCGCCAGGAGCCGTACGTGGGCGTGGTGCGGCCGGACCTGGTGCTTCTGGACCTGAACCTGCCGAAGGTGGACGGGCGCGAGGTGCTCAAGTCGGTCAAGGCCGACGAGGACCTGCGCGTGATCCCGGTCGTCATCCTGACGACCTCGGCCGCCGACACGGACGTGCTCAAGGCCTACGGGCTGGGCGGGAACTGCTACATCACGAAGCCGGTGGGGTTCGAGGAGTTCCGGCGCATCGTCCGGGCCATCGAGGAGTTCTGGTTCGAGGTGGTGAAGCTGCCGCCGCGTTAGAAGCGGAGGGGTCAGGCCCTTGGGGTTTTAACAGAGCCGTTTACGCGCCTTGGGCGCGTGGGTTCGAGGATTCCTCATACGGGAATCCTCGAACCTCCACTCAATGAACGACGGTGGGCGCGCAGCCCGGCTCATCTACTACCGGGGTGGGCAGAATTGAAGAAATTCATCTCGAAATTCTCGGCAGAATTTACCGCCATTTCGACGGTAAATACTTCTGCAATTTGAAGGATATTTTTGTTAAAAATCGCCCACTTGGTTGTGGATGACTCGGTCCTGCGCGCCGTTCCGTGCTGAACCCTGCGAAGATTCCCGGATGATTGAATCCGATTTGCGGATAGACGGACCTCCATGAAGGCCGCAGGTCGGTTCGTCTTGAATTCCAAACCATCGCCGTTCATGGAGAGGAGGTTCGAGGATTGCGTCCGTATGCAATCCTCGAACCCACGCGCCCGAGGCGCGTAAATTCCGTCGTCGATGTTATGGGGTCCGATTACCGCGCCGAATCGACCGGCCGCGGCGTCGGGAGCGGGACCTTCACGTCCTCGGCCGTCGGCCCCCAGAGCTTCTCCAAGCGCCGCGACTCGCGCTGGTAGAGCTTGCGGCCCTTGGCGGTCAGCTTGTCGGTAAAGTCCACCATCTCGGTGCCGGTGAGCTGGGCGTAGCGGTGCATGACGCGCGTCGTGTAGTAGACGGTCTCGGTGATGGTGGGGACCCGGCCGGCGCGCAGGGAGTCCCGGTTGGGGCCGGCGTTGTAGGCCGCGACCGCGAGGACCGTGTTGCCGTGGAAGCGGTCGATGAGCTCCTTTAAGTAGCGCGTGCCTCCGTTGATGTTCTGCTTGGGGTCCCAGATGTTCTTGACGCCCAGCGCGCGGGCGGTCTCGGGCATCAGCTGCATCAGGCCGCTGGCGCCGGCAGAGGAGTGGTCGCGGGGGTTGCCGCCCGACTCCGAGAGCATCACGGCCTCGATAAGGGCCGGGTCCACGCCGTACATCCGCGCGGCCTCCTGGATCATCTTGCGGTAGGGGGCGGTGGCGGAGAAGGACACGCGCGGGGCGAGCTGGGGGCCGGTCAGGACGTCCTTGACCTCCTCCTCGACGCGGCGCAGGTTGGGGCTCTCGGGCGGGACGACGGGCTCGGTCGGCTTGTCGCCGTCCTTGCGGTAGGCGCGCTGGAACTCGGCCAGGAGCTCCTTGACCGCCTTGTTGTTGGGGATGCCGCCGGAGCGCGTCACGGCCGGGATGCCGACCTCGTAGGCCGCCAGGGCGCGGTTCAGGTCTCCCTTGTAGAACTTGTAGAGCTTCGCGAGGAGGAGGGCGCCCGCGCGGACCGAGGTGCGGGGGTCGTTCAAGCTCCCGCCCACGCCGACCCAGTCGGCGGCGTCGCGGGTGACGAGCAGGGGGTTGCGCCTGTTGCCGCCCTTGGCGGCGATGAGGGCCTTGATGACGTCCGGCGAGACGCCGGTGCACTTCGCTTCCTGTGCGACGATGTCCTCGAGGGAAGAGCCCGGCTTGCTGCCCTTGCCGTGGAGCGGAGCGCAAGCTTCCTTGGAGCCGTCGCCGACCGCCGGGGCGGGGGCCTGCTTGGGGGCGGGAGGGACCGCCGCGTCGGGGGCGGGCGGCTGGCCGTCGGCCGTCACGGGCGTCTGGACCTCGGGGCGGGCTTGGAAGGCGGGGAGGTTCGCGGTCGGGACGGCCCCGACGGCGTCGGTGACGCGCTCGCCGGCGTTGTCGAAGGCGATTCCCTGGTCGCTCATCCCGGCGAAGCGCGCCGCCAAGGTCGTCTGGGCCTCGCCGGAGGCCTCGAAGGATGCCATGCGGGCGTCGCGGGCGTCGGGCCGGGAAGGGGCCTTGGGGGAGGGGCGGGCGTCGGTACCGGGGAGCTCGGGTTCGATGCGGAGCTTCTCGCCCCAGAGGCGGCGCAGGCCTTCGAGGACGAGGAGGCGTTCGGCCTCGGGCATCTCGGCGGACCACCGCGGGGCGGTCCAAACCCTCTTGGCGCCGGGCTCGCCTTCCTTGCCTATAAAGGAAGCCTTGAGCTCGCGGCCCATGAGGCGCTCCGCGGCTTCCTGAGTGTCCTTGAGGAGCTTGGCCGTCTCTTCATCTTTGGTGTCAGGGAGGGAGATCAGGATGCGGACCGGCGGCTCGACGGGGACGACGGCCTTCTTCGAGCCTTTCGCGGCACAGTCGAGGGGTCCCAGCAGGAGGAGGGCGCCGAGTAGGTGGGCCTTCATGCCTACACGATACTTGGGCCCCCGGGGCGAAACTAGGGGCTGGGGGCCTAGGACCTTCCTAGGCCCTTTGCCGGAGCGGGCCGGAGTTTAGAGGTTAGCGCTTCGCGAGCAGCGCGGCGTAAAGGGCGAGGTAGCGGTCGATGGAGGCGCCCCAGGAGGAGTCCTTCTCCATCGCGCGGCGGCGGGCGGCTGCGAAGGCGGGGCGGTCGGCGTAGAAGGCGGCGGCGCGGGCGATGACGTCCCGCAGGGCCGCCGCCGAGAAGTCGGCGGAATGGAAGCCGTCGACGCCGTCGACGATGGTGTCGGCGAGACCCCCGGTCTTGGTCGCCACCGGCAAAGTCCCGTAGCGCTGGGCGATGAGCTGGGAGAGGCCGCAGGGCTCGAAGCGCGAGGGCATCAGGAGGAAGTCGGCGGCGGCGTAGACGAGCTTCACGAAGAACACGTCGAAGGGGTGCCGCGCGACGCGGCCGGGGTGCGCGGCGGCGAGCGCGACGGCCGCCTCCTCGAGCTCCTTGTCGCCCGAGCCGGTGAGGACCAGCTGGCCGCCGGCCTTGAGCACGGCGTCGGCGGCTTCGATGACGAGGTCGATGCCCTTCTGGGCGGCGAAGCGCGAGGCGACGGCGTAGACGGGGGCCTCCGGGTCGACGGTCAGCCCCAAGCGGCGCTGGATCTCGGCCTTGTTGGCCGCCTTGCCTTGAGCCGCGTCGGCGACGCCGTAGTGGGCGACGAGGTTGGGGTCACGGCCGGGGTCGTTTTCCGCGGGGTCGATGCCGTTGACGATGCCGGAGAGGTCCTTGGCACGCTCGTTTAAGAGCGTCTCCATCCCCTCGCCGAACGCCGCGGTCTTGATCTCGGCGGCGTAGGTGGGGGAGACCGTCGTGATGGCGTCGGCGTGCGTGAGGGCGGCCTTCAGGTAGCTGAACATCCCGTGGCGCTCGTAGGCCGCCGGGCGCTCGCCGTCTCGGCCGACGCCCGTCTTGCCGAGCACCGACCAGGGAAACAGCCCCTGGTAGGCGATGTTGTGGATGGTCGCGACCGAGCGCGCGGCGGCGAAGAAGGGGTCGTGAGCGTAGGCGGTCTTAAGGAGCGCCGGGATGAGGCCGACGTGCCAGTCGTGCGCGTGGACGATGTCGGGGGAGCGGCCCAAGAAGCGCATGGCCTCGAGCGCGCCGCGGGAGTGGAACAGGAAGCGCTCGTCGTTGTCGGGGTAGTCGCGCTTGCCGTAGCCGTCGTGGCCGTCGTAGCCGTAGGGGCCGGGGCGGCTGTACATGTTCGGGTTGTCTAAGAAGTAGACCTCGAGGCCGGCGCGCTCGGTCTTCCAGAGCCGCGCGACCTCCATGCGGTCGCCCATCGGCACGAGGAAGGAGCCGGGCACGCGCTCGAGCTGGAACTTGTCGGGGTCCACCGAGGCGAATTTGGGGAGAATCAGCGTCACGCGGTGGCCGCGGGCGGCCAGGCCGCGGCCCAAATCGTCTACCACGTCGGCCAGGCCGCCGGTCTTCACGAAGGGATGGGCCTCGGCGCCGGCCATCAGGATTTCGAGCTTCTTGCCGCCGTCGGGGAGGCGCTGGCCCCAGTCGGCGGCGGCGTTGACGGGGCTGACTGCGGTGGCGACGGGGGCGGCTGCGGCGGCCTCGGCGGGTTTGACGGCGGCGGGCTTCACCGCGACGGCGGACGCCGTCGGGGCGGCGAGGACGGCTGAAGCGGGCGTGGCGGCGGATGCGCGGGCGTTGGGCGCTAGGGCGGTCGGAGCGGCGAGGGTCGGCACAGGGAGCGGGGCCGTTCCGAAGGAAGGGAGCGTCGGTGCCGGCAGATGGACGGAGTTCAGGGCTCCGACGGCGGGAGCCAGAGGGGCCCGGACGGAGCGGAGGACGTTTTGGGCTTGGAGCGGATGAGCCAGCAGGAGGACGAGGAATGAATGCAGCAGGCTCATGACCATATAGTACGCGCGGGCGAACGCGCGTACTAGAGTCCTATGTCCTAGGCGTGCCGGACTTAAGGCCTACTGAGCGCGGTCAATCGCCTGGCGGGTCCAGGTTCCGGGACTATCCATCCGAACCGGCCGTTGAACGGCGTGATTTACGCGCCTCGGGCGCGTGGTTTCGAGGATTCCCAACGGCGGGAATCCTCGAACCTCCCCTCAATGAACGACGGTGCGCGTGCAGCCCGGCTCATCCACGAGTGGAGTGGGCTAAATGGGGGAAATTTAACGCGGAATTCTCGATGGATTTTACCGCCATTTTGGCGGTAAATTCTCCTGCGATTTGAAGCACAAATTTACTCAAATGTGCCCACTTGGTTGTGGATGATTCCTTCTTATTCTTGGATGAACGGATCCCCATGAAAGCCCCTGGTGGACCCAGGGAACTTAGAGCCCGCCAGAAAGCGGAAAAGAAGGCGCCCGGTCCCATGCCGGGACCGGGCGCCGTGGGGCTCCCCGCCGTGCGGGTCTAGCCCTTCATCGGCTCTTCTTTGAACGTCTCCGCCAGCTTCTTGGCGACCAGGTCCATGTCGGCGACGCCGCCCTTCTGGGCGCGGGCGACCGCCTTGAGGTTCAGGGCGTCCACCAGGACCGAGGAGTCGAGGTCCGAGGTCCCGCCCACGAGCGCCATGCCCTCGCTGGCGATCCAGGAGGCGGTGTAGCGCGCGTTGACGCGGCTCATCGCCCGCCAGGTCTCGAGGTCGAACACGACGGCCTCGCCGACCGCGTCCTTGGCGGCCGCGCGGCAGAACGCCGCGGCGGTCTCGGCCAGGCCCATGAGCTCTCCGAGCTTCATGTGGGCGATCTGGTTCGAGGTGAGCTTGCCGTCGTAGCAGGCCTTGAGGACCTGGGACAGCGCGCGCAGCGCGGTGGCCGTCGTGGCCGCCCCGACGTCGGGGCTCTTGGCGGCCAGCGCGTCCATCTCGTCGGCGATGACGTCGTAGTAGCGCCCTTCGGCGTTGATGTTCGCCTGCCAGCGCTCGCGGAAGGTCGTGAGCTCCAGGATCTCGCTGGTGCCCTCGTAGATGCAGGTGATCTTGACGTCGCGCTTGATCTTCTCCACGGGGAACTCGCGCACGTAGCCGTTGCCGCCGAAGGCCTGG
>SCTT01000476.1 GCA_004322435.1 bacterium | reverse complement strand
TCAGGCTGAGCTTGGCGCCGCCGGGCGCCCCGGCGAGCGCCGCCTCCGCCGCCTTCACGACGACGTCGCTCTGGGCCATGAACGCCTCTTCGCCCATGTTCGACCGGATGGAGTCGTCCGGGGTCAGGAGCTCGATGCTCTTAAGCGGGCCGGCCCGGCGCGGCGCTTCTCCGCCGGACGGGGTTCGGGGGTGGTAGACGACCTTCCGGACGAAATGGACGCGTCCGGAATCGAAGAGGACGCGGAAGCCGGCGAGGTAGAGCCCCGCTCCGACCAAGGCGAGCGCGCCGGCGCCGGCCCAGACCCGCTTATGGAGTTTCTTCATGTCCTCTCGGGGTTCAGCACTTGAACGGATACCCGCGCAGCTTCAGGTAGGCAGACGCCTTCTCCTGCGGGTCGACGCCGTTGGCCTCGAGCTCCCACCATTTGGTCTTGAGCTTCAGGGTCCCGGTCCAGCGGGAGAAGGAGACCTCGGTGAGGTCCTTGCGCTCCAAGAGGAAGCACTCCCGGCAGGTCGGGATTTCGTGGACCTCGTCCATCGCCGCGTCGAACTCCTCGGCGACCTTGGAGACCGTGCGGTACTCGAGGCGCTCGGGCCGAAAGCGCGGCGCCTCGTTGGCGTTGTCCACGGCGGCGTTGATCATGCTCCCGACGAGGCTCCCCACGGCCCCGCCCATCGCGTCGCCGACCGCCGTCCCCGCGCGGCCCTCGTCGGACTTTTCGCACTCCTTCATGAAGAACCAGACGGCGTCCGGCCGGATCACCATCGGACCGACGATGCGGAAGCCGTCGAAGACGACCACCACGCCGGGGAACGCCGCGAAGCCGCCCGCCCCGCCCGGACGCTTGGGCTTGGCCTTGAAGGGGGCGAAGCACATCGAGCAGAACGTCGCCTCGTCCGGGTGGGGCGTCTTGCACGAGGGGCAGTCCACGGCCGCAGGATAGTGGAGGAGCCTGGTTTCCGCAAGACGTCCGTCTGAAACCGGCTTGATAACCGTATCCTACGCCGTTATACTCTCCGTGTCGGCCGGCTGAGAGCGGGCGTAGTTCAATGGTAGAACGAGAGCTTCCCAAGCTTTAGACGTGGGTTCGATTCCCATCGCCCGCTCCCAGCCGACCGGATTCCTTCGTAATCGCGTAACAACCCCGTCCTAGAGACGTAACGCAACGTGACTACACTCCTGGGGATGACGCTCGTCCGAGCGCTCGCCCACTGCGGGGTCGCAGGCCTCCTCGTCGTCTGCGCCCTGACGGGCGAGGAGCGCCCCACCGCGCCCGCCCAGGGCCCCGCCCCGGCGCAGACCGACGTGGTCGCCGGCCACCGCCATTACTTCGCCGGCCGGCCGGCCGACGCCATCAAGTCCTACCAGGCGGCGCTGCGCCGCGAGCCCGAGCATCACGAGGCCTGGATCAACGGGGCCGTCGTGTGGGACAGCCTCGGCGAGCCGGAGAAGGCCGCCGCCTGGTACCGCCGCGCGCTCAAGGCCAAGCCCGGGGACGCCCCCGCCCAGACGGCGCTCGGGGAGCTCGAGCTCCGGCGCGGGCGGCTCGGCGAGGCGCGCGCGGAGCTCGACAAGGCCTTGGCCCTGTCGCCCGAAGACCCTTCGGCCCTGATCGCCCGCGGCCGGACGTCCTTGGCCATGGGCCGCTTAGACGAGGCCGTCGCCACCCTCAAGAAGGCCGCCGCGCCCACGGCCTCGGCCCCCATCGCCTCGTTCTGGCTGGGCAACGCCTTCGAGGAGGCCGGCCGCCACGAAGAGGCGGCCGCCGCCTTCGACCGCGCCGCCCGCGCGGACTCCTACTTCTCCGCCGCGCGCTACCGCCTGGCCCGCTCGCTGGCGAGGCTGGGCCGCGTCCGCGAGGCCTTGGACGAACTGGCGAAGCTCCTCGACGCCGACCCCGGGCACGAGGACTACAAGCGCCTGCAGGCCGCCCTGCGCCCGCGCCTGAAGGACGCCCCCCGCATGACGCCCCGCCAGCCCCCGCCGGCCGCCTGGACGCCGCCCGCCCGCGCCGCCGACCCCGCCGTGCCCGTCGCGCCGCTGCCGCCGACCGGGCGCGTCCCCGTGCTGCGCGTGGGCGTCGGCACCACCGCCTTGGGCAAGCCCGTCGATTGGCGCGGGGTCTGGGCCGAAGGCACGGAGGGCTTCGAGCTCGTCGAGGGAGCCTCGGGGCGCCGGGTCGTCCGCGCCGCCGCCGGCGAGCGCTGGGAGCTGCGCCCGACGTCCGGAAAACACGCCGGGACGGAGGCCGTCGGCCCGACCGGGACCACGCTGCGAGTGCGGGGCGCCGTCGCCCTCAAGCCCGCCGGGAAAGGGACGCTCTGGCTGCGCGAGAAATGGCCGGGCGCGCCCGGGCGCTTCCGCGGCCTCGAGCGCCGCCTGCGGGGCGTCGTCGAACTCGCTCCCTATAAACAGGGCCTCAAGGTCGTCAACGTCGTCGACCTCGAGAGCTACACGCACGGCGTCCTCTCGGCCGAGATGCCGGTCGACTCCCCGATGGAGGCCTTGAAGGCCCAAGCCGTGCTCGCCCGCACCCACGCGCTCTACATGCGCGGCGTGACCTCACGCCACAAGGGCGACGGCTACGAGCTCTGCGACGGCCAGCATTGCCAGGTCTACTCGGGCCTGCGCTCCGAGAGCGCTCGCTCGCGCGCGGTCGTCGAGGGGACGCGCGGGCGCATCGTCACCTTCGAGGGCCGGCCCACGAACGTCCTTTACTCGGCCAACTGCGGCGGACACGCGCAGGGGGCCGGCGAGATCTCGGGGTGGGGGGCCCTGCCGTACTTCGTCGGCCG
>SCTT01000475.1 GCA_004322435.1 bacterium | reverse complement strand
CCTGGCCGGGTTCGCTGTAGACGTAGAGGCTGCCGCCGGCCTGCTTGACGATGCCGTAGATGGTCGCGAGGCCCAGGCCGGTGCCGAGGCCAGGGCCCTTCGTCGTGAAGAACGGCTCGAAGATGCGGCTTTGGACCGCTTTGCTCATTCCGTGCCCCGTGTCGGTCACGGCGAGCATCACGTAAGGCCCGGGCTCGGCGTCGAGGTGCGTGCGCGGATAGTCCTGCCCGAGCTCGACGTTGGCCGTCTCGAGCACGAGCCGGCCGCCGGCGGGCATCGCGTCGCGCGCGTTGACGGCGAGGTTCAGCACGATCTGCTCGACGTTGCCGGGGTCGGCCTTGACGGTCCACAGCTCGGGCGCGAGGCGCGTCTCGATTTGGACGTCGGCCCCGAGCAGGCGTCCGAGGAGGCGATGGAGGTCCGTCAGCACCTCGTTTAAGCCGAGGATGCGGGGCTGGAGCACCTGGCGGCGGCTGAAGGCCAAGAGCTGGCGCGTCAGCACGCCCGCCCTCTGGCCGGCCTTCTCGATCTCGCGCACGTCGGCGGCGAGCGGGCTGTCGGAGGGCAGGCCGCCCAGGACCAGGTGGGCGAAGCCGTTGATGGCGGTGAGCAGGTTGTTGAAGTCGTGGGCGACCCCGCCGGCCAGGCGCCCCACGGCCTCCATCTTCTGGGCCTGCAGCAGCTGGGCCTGGAGCTTGTCCTTGTCGCGCTCGGACTGGATGCGGGCGCGGATCTCCGCGCGCAGCTCCTCGGTGAGGCGGTGCTGCTCGGTGCCCTGGCGCTTGAGCCGTACGAAGTCCGTGACGTCGTCGACCTTGTGGATGATGTAGAGCACGCGGCCGTCGGGGCCCAGCACCGGCGAGTTCACCGGGGCCCAGTACCGCTCCTCGAAGGCCCCGCCCTCGGCCGCGGGGCGCCGGATGTCGTATTTCTGCACCGGCATCGTGTCGGCTGCCTTCGCGCTCAGCACACGGTTGAGCGAGGCGCGCAGGTTGCCGACCCCGTCGGCCGCCGGGTCGTCCGGATTGTCCGGGAAGACGTCGAAGAGCCCGCGCCCCACGATGTCCTCCCGGTACGTCATCGTCGAACGCAGATAGGCGTTGCTGACGCCCACGATCTCGAGGGAGGGGCTGAGGACCAGATAGGCGCCGGGGGCGGACTCGAAGAGGAGGCGGAAGTCGGGCGCGCTCATGGGGCGGGGGGGGCGCCTAGGACGCGGGCCAGGCAGTCGAAGAGCTCATGGGATTCGAAGGGTTTCTGGAGGACGCCCTGCGCGCCGATGACATCCGCGTCCTTGTGAGAGTCTCCGTCCATCGTGGCCCCGGACATCATCACGACGGGCACGGCGCTGGTCTCCCGGATGCGGCGGACGGTCTCCCAGCCGTTCTCCTGGCCCAGGACCACGTCCAAGAGGACCGCGTCGATGCGCCCGGAGGCCAGGGCCCGGACCGCTTCCTCCGTGGTTTCCGCGGCCACGGCCCCGAAGTCGTGGAGGACGAGCAGCCGGGTGACCATCCGCCGGACGTCCGGGTCATCGTCCACCACCAAAATCATCGGCATAAGTGACTATTGACAATATACCACTAGATTACTAAAATTACAATAGTTATGATAATTACAACGACCCGCGAGTTCAGCACCTTCGAAGTCGCGAAAATCTGCGCCGTTTTCCACACCACCGTCATCAACTGGGTCAACAAAGGAAGGCTCAAGGCCCGCGTGACCCCCGGCGGCCACCGCCGTATCGCCGCCGCCGACCTGGTGGACTTCATGCAGCGCTTCGAGATGCCCATTCCCGCCGACCTGGCGGTCCGACCCAAGCGCATCCTCATCGTGGAAGACGACCCGGCCGTCTCCCGGATGCTGTCCCGGGCCCTGGAAGCCCTGCCCGGGGTGGACATCGGCACCTGCGTCGGCGGCCTCGAGGCCCTCATGGCCATCGGCAAGGAGGCCCCGGACCTGCTGGTGCTCGACATCCGGGTCCCCCAGGTCAACGGCATCGAGGTGTGCCGGGTCCTGCGCTCGAACGAGGCGACCAAGCCCATCAAGATCATCGCGGTGTCCGGCGAGGCGCTGACCCCCGAGGCCCACGAGTTCCTCAAGGGCCAAGCCGACGGCTTCTTCCAGAAGCCCTTGCCGACCGCCGAACTCAAGGCTCTGGCGGCCGAACTGCTCGAGCTGGACCCCGCGGGCGCCGGGGCGACGGCCTAAGACGCGTGCCGCAGGTCCTGGCCGCCGTCCGCCAACCCTCGACCTGCATCGGCCTCCTGCTGGAATACCTGAAGGGCGAGGGGGTGCGCGCCGTCTTCGGCATCCCCGGCGGCCCCATCACCCCGCTCTTCGACGCGCTCTACCACGAGCCCGCCGTCCGGCTCATCTCGACGCGCCACGAGGCGGGCGCGGCCTTCATGGCCTTGGGCTACGCGCGGGTCACCGGACGCCTGGGCGTGTGCTGTCTGACCACGGGGCCGGGCGCGACCAACGCGCTGACGGGCGTCGCCGCGGCCAAGGCCGACTCGCTGCCGGTGCTGGCCTTGAGCGCCCAGGTCGCGACCGTCGCCTTCGGCAAGGGGTCGCTCCAGGACTCCACCTACGACCGCGGCGACGTCGTCGAGATGTTCCGCCCGTTCACGAAGCTCAGCGCCATGCTCGCCAATCCCGCGAACCTCGGGATGCTGGTGCGCCAAGGCCTGCGCCTGGCCATGACGGGGCGCCGCGGGCCCGTGCACCTCAACATCCCCACCGACTTCATGCGCCGCGTAGTCCCGGACGATTTGCAGCGCCCCGACCAGTACCGGCCGATGCCGCGGACCTTCGACCGCGAGGCGGTCAAGGAGGCCGCCGAGCGCCTGCTCGCCGCGCGCCGTCCCGCCATCCTCGCGGGGCACGGGGTGAACCTCGGCGGGGCCCAGCGCGAGCTGCGCGAACTGGCCGAGCTCTTGGACATCCCGGTCGCGACGACGCCCAAGGGCAAGGGGGCCTTCCCCGAGGACCATCCGCTCTCGCTCAGGGTCTTCGGGCTGGCCAGCTCGCCGTGGTCCGAGGAGTACCTGCTCTCAAGCGGGGTCGACGTGCTCTTCGTCATGGGCTCTAGCCTCCACGAGATATCGACCCAGGGCTGGGAGGAGCGCCTCAAGCCCAAGGACGCCCTGCTGCAGTTGGACGTCGACCCGGCGGTCGTCGGCCGCAACTATCCGGTCGACGTGGCCCTCGTCGGCGACGCGAAGACCACCCTCCGCGAACTTCTGTTCCACGTCCGGAGGCTGCGGGCGGTCGGGGAGCACCCGCGGCGGGCGGGTGACGGCTTCCTGGCGGCGCTCAAGGCGCGTCTGCCGGCCGTGCTCAACCCCGAGCGGATGGACTGCCTCGAGACCCCGCTCAAGCCCCAGCGGGTGATGGCGGAGCTCAACGCCGCCCTCCCCGAGGACGCCTTGGTCTTCATCGACTCGGGCAACAACACCCTCTGGGCCCTCCACTACCTGGATGCCGTCGGACGGCGCGCGTTCATCCACAACTGGGGGGAGTTCGGCGCGATGGGCTTCGGCGTCGCGGCCTCCATCGGCGGCAAGGTCGCCGCGCCGGAGCGCCCCGTGGTCGCGGTGGTCGGGGACGGCTCCTTCGGGATGAACGGGATGGAGGTGTCGACCGCCGTCACCTACGGCATCCCGGTGGTGTGGGTGATCTTAAACGACGCCCGGTACAACGCCGTGCACCACGGGCAGACTTTGCAGTACGATGGCCGGACTATCGGCACCGAATTCAAGCGCATGGACCTCGCCCGCGTCGCCGAAGGCCTGGGCGCCGACGCCCGCCGCGTCACGCGGCCCGGCGAGCTCGGCCCCGCGCTGACGG
>SCTT01000474.1 GCA_004322435.1 bacterium | reverse complement strand
GCCGCAACGACCAGGTGCAGGCCTGCCTGCGGCTCTACCTCAAGGACCGCCTGCTCAAGCTCCACGAGCTCTCATTGGCCGCCGCGAAGGCCTGGGCCGACTTCGGGCGAACGCACTCCGAGACCTTGGTGCCGGGCTATACGCATCTGCAGCGCGCGATGCCGACGACCGTCGGCCACTGGGCCGCGGCCCATGCCGAGGCCCTCGTCGAGAACGCGAGGCTCCTCGAGGGTGCCTACGCCGAAGTCGACTGCTGTCCTCTCGGGAGCGCCGCCGGCTACGGCGCGAACCTGCCCTTGGCGCGCGCCTACGTGGCCAAGGTCGCGGGCTTCGGCCGCGTCCAGCGCAACACCTTGCGCGTGCAGACGAGCCGCCCGCGCCTCGAGGCGGTCGTCTTGTCGGCCTTGGCCGTCCTCGCGCGCGACCTGGGAGTCTTGGCCGAAGACCTCTGCCTCTATGCCACCGCCGAGTTCGGCTTCCTCAAGCTGCCGGACTCTTTTACGACCGGCAGCTCCATCATGCCCCAGAAGCGCAACCCGGATGTCGTCGAGCTGACTCGCGGCCGGGCGGCGCTCTTCCCGGGCTGGCTCGCGCAGTCCTTGGCCCTGGGGGCGCGCTCCTCGGGCTACCACCGGGATTACCAGCTCGGCAAAGGCCCGCTCTTCGCGGCGGTGAGCACGGCCGAGGACATGCTCGAGATGGTCGCCCGCCTGCCCGGCGGGTTGGCGGTCAAGGCCGAGCGCTGCCGCGCGGCGGTCACCGAGGATACGCTCGCGACCGCCAAGGCTTTGGCTCTGGTCAAGAAAGGGATGCCCTTCCGCGAGGCCTATCGCCGCGTCGCCGACGCGGCGAGGAAGGCCGACCCCAAGACGGCCGACGTGGTGGAACTCCCCGACTACGAGGGCGCGCCGGGGAACCCGGGCTTCGACGCCTTGGACCGCGACCGCAAGGCCGAGGGGTCGTGGGGGCGCGGCGAGCGGGCGCGGCTTTCGGCGGCGTGGGCGGGTTTGCTAAAGCTGAAGCCGTGACCGTCGCGAAGACGCTCCCCATCCGCTTCGTCCTCGTCCGCCCCGGCAACGCCCTGAATATGGGCGCCGCCGCGCGGGCGCTGTCGAACTTCGGCTTCGACGACATGGTGGCCGTCGAACCGAAAGACGAGAACTGGCGGCTGGCGAGCGCCTCGGCCATCTACGCCTCGGAGCTCCTGCGCCGCGCGCCCGTGATGAGCTTGGAAGAGGCGATCGCCGACTGCAGCGTGGTCATCGGCACCGCCTCGGACCACAACCGCGAGGTGCGCCAGCCTCGGGTGACGCTCCCGGCGCTCGCGCCCTGGCTGCGGCGCAAGCTCAAGGCGGGCGGCAAGGCCGCCGTCCTCTTCGGCTCGGAGACCGCCGGCCTCAACAACGAGGAGGTGGGGCTCTGCAGTGCCATCCTCCGCATCCCGACGGCCCCGGACGCGCCTTCGATGAACCTGGGCCAGGCCGTGGCCGTCATCGCCTACCAGCTCTCGCGGTTCAAACTCGAGAAAGCGGTCACGCGCTCGGAGGACCCGCTCCTCGAGGGCCGCCAGGCCAAGGACTTCACCGAGCTGGCCCTGCGCGCGATGGAGCGCACGGGGATGAACCATCACTTAAGCCCCGCCCAGAAGCGCCTCAAGTTCCGCTCGGGCCTCATGCGCTGGTCGATGACCCGCGCCGACGCGTCCTTCCTGTCGGGCCTGCTCAAGCGCCTGATGGGCGAAGGCTGACCGACCTCCGCGTCGACGTAGCAGGGAACTTTTTCGGGGGGTAAGACGTACGTGTAGGTATGGACGTTACGCCCCTGCCGCCCGGTCGCGCCCCCTCCGCGGACTTAAGCGACCAGGAGCTGGAATCCCGTCTGCGCCGTCTGGCCCTGGCGGAAGGCAAGTTCATGGCGGTCCTTCTCTCGTATCTGGCCGAGTTCGACCGCCGGCGTCTGGCCGGCGCCTTCGGCCAGCCGTCGTTGTTCTATTACTGCGTGAAGGTCCTGGGATTTTCCGAGGGCGCCGCGTACAAGCGCATTCAGGCCGCGCGCGCCGTGCGGGACTTTCCGGAGATCGTCGAGGAGTTGGCGCGGGGGAGACTGAGCTTTACGGCCGTCATCCTCCTTTCTCCTCACCTAAATCGGGACAACGTCGGCGGGCTCTTAGAGGCCGCCCGGGGAAAGACCAGCCGCGAGTTGGAGTGCCTCATCGCGTCCTTGGCGCCGCGTCCGGACGCGCCGGACCTTTTGCGAGCGCTTCCGGTCGGCGGGACGGCGCCCGCGAGCGGGGAGCCGACTCCCGCACTCGAGTTTGCCGTCGGACCTGAGGTGGGCGGCGGGGCCGTAGCGCCTCCGGCCGCTCCGGTCGAGGCTCCCGGTCCGGAGGCGGGGCGGACCGCTCCGCCTGCGCGATTTGAACCCAGGCGTCCCGAGCCCCTTTCGGATCAGCGCTTTCTGTTTCGCTTCACCGGAGGGCGGACGTTGCGCGAAAAATACGACCGGGCGCGTGCGTTGCTCTTAGGGCGGGCGGCGGGGAGAGGAATGGAAGGCCTGTTCGAGGCCGCGCTGGATGCGCTCCTTGAGGGAATCGACCCCGATCGCCGTGCGAAACGCCGGGAGGCCCGTTCGTCGACGGCGTCCCGCGTCGGGGCCGTCAGGCGCGCGGCGTGCGCTCCTGCGGGTCGCCCGGCGGGCAGACGGGTGCCGCAGGCCGTCAAAGACGTCGTCTGGCGCCGAGATGCGGGGCGCTGCACCTTCGTCGGACCGAACGGCGAGCGCTGTCCGGAGTCCGCTCGTCTGGAATACGACCATATCGTCCCTTGGGCGCTCGGGGGTCCCTCGGACGAGCCGTCGAATCTCCGGCTGGCTTGCCGGACCCACAACGACTTAGAGGCCCGGCGTGTCTTTGGGGATGCGGCCATCTCCGCCGCTGTCGCGGAGGCGAGAAAAGCCCGTTCGGCTAAGGGCTAGCCCATCGTCGAATCAGGCGGATTCGCACGCGCGCGGTGCTTCTTGGGAGCTTGCGAGGCGCAACGTAACATAACTACGCGACGCGCGTCGTGTAGTTATGTTACCTAAGGGCTCTGCTAGCCTGCTCTTAAGAACGCGAACGAGTCTGCCTTGAGAATCCTTCTGGAGCGGGAAAGTTCTGGGAGGGTGCAACCCCTCCGGCCTGGCCCCTTTCGGCCCGCACCCCCCTCCGGCCTTGCCACCCCCCCGGGTTTGGGCTATCCTCAGCCCTGTGACCCCCGCGCAGGCGAAGGCCGAGCTCAAGCGCATCCGGAAAGGCATCGACGGCGTCGACGACGGCGTCGTGAAGCTCCTCGGCCGCCGCCGCGCCCTCGTCTTGCGCCTCGCCAAGGCCAAGAAGGTCCTCAAGGTCCCCATCCACGACCGCACCCGCGAGCTGGCCCTCGTCGAGCGGGTCAAGCGCCTGGGCAAGGCCAAGCGCCTCAACCCCGAGTTCGTCGAGGTGGTGTTCCGTCTCATCGTCATGAACTCCAAGGAAGTCCAGTACCATGAGGCCAGGTAGGCCGCATCATGCGGCTCAGTAGCCGAGCGGCCGGCCTGGCCGAATCCCAGACTCTGCGCCTTTGGTCCGAGGTGGCCCGCCTGCGCGCCGCCGGCGAGAAGGTCGTGAGCCTCCTCGAGGGCGAGCCCGACCTCCCCGTGGCCGAGCCCGTGCTCGCCGCGGTGCAGGGCGCGCTCAAAAGCGGTGCGACCCGCTACTCCCAGTCGGCCGGCCTTCCGGAGCTGCGCGCCGCCATCGCCAAGAAGCTCCTTGAGGAGAACGGCGTCCCCGCCGCGCCCGAGGACGTCCTCGTCACTAACGGCGCCAAGCAGGCGCTCTATACCGCGCTCCAGGCCTTGGTAGGCCCCGGCGACGAGGTCCTCGTGCCGGGTCCCTGTTGGGTGACCTTCCCAGAGGCGGTGAACCTAGCCGGGGCAGAGCCCGTGCTCGTCCCCACCAAGCGCGGCCGCCCCGAGCCGGAGGCCTTCGCCCGGATGCTCAACGCGCGCACGCGCGCCATCGTCCTCAATTCGCCCAACAACCCCACCGGGGCCGTCTACACCAAAGAGGAGCTCGAGGCCATCATGGAGCTCGCCGGCCGCCGCGGGCTTTGGATCGTCTCGGACGAGGCTTACGAGCGCCTCACCTACGACGGCCGCGCCCACGTGAGCCCGGCATCGCTCGGCCCCAAGGCGGCCGAGCGCACGGTCACGGTGCAGACTTTTTCCAAGAGCTTCTCGATGACGGGCTTCCGCGTCGGCTACTTGGCCGGCCCGCGGGCGGTCGTCGACGCGGCCTCCCGCATCCAGGGACATCTCACCGGGAACGTCTGCACCTTCGCGCAGCACGGCGGCCTGGCCGCCCTGTCCCTTCCGGCTGAGGATCGCGAGACGCGTCGTGCGGCCTACGAGAAGCGCCGCGACCTGGCCTACGGCCTGGGCGCCGGCCTCTTCGACTGCTTGGAGCCCCAGGGCGGCCTCTTCCTGTGGGCGGACGCGCGGCGGCATCTTAAAGGCGACGTCCCCGACACCAACGCGCTGGCCAAGCGGTTCCTCGAGCGCGGCAAGGTGGCGGTCCTGCCCGGCTCGGCCTGCGGCGCTGAAGGGTTTCTGCGCATCAGCTTCTCGGCCTCGGAGGCGGACATCCGCGAGGGCTTCGCGCGCATGGAGAGGTCCCTGTGAAGGTGGGTGTCGTCGGCTTCGGCCGCATCGGGCGCCTCTTGACCCGCTATTTCGCCAAGGACGCGGACATCCTCGTCTACGACACGCGGCTCGACGCCCGCGCCGTACGCGCGCTGGGCGCGCGCCCGGCGACCTTGGCCGAGGCCTGCGCCGCCGACGCCGTGGTCCTCTGCGTGCCGATGGCGGCCTTCGAGGGGGTCGTGCGGCGCATCCGCGGCTTGGTGCGGCCGGGCGCCGTCGTGGCCGACGTGTGCTCGCTCAAGGAGCACCCCGTGCGCGTGATGAAGCGCCTGCTGCCCCGCTCCGTCCATATCCTCGCCACCCACCCCAACTTCGGCCCCGACAGCGCGGCCGAGACGCTTCAGGGCCGCAAGCTCGTCGTCTGGCCGGTTCGCATGCCGCGCGCAGCTTACGCCGCGGCCAAGCGCGCCTTTACGTGCAAGGGTCTGGACGTCGTCGAGCTCTCGCCGCGCGACCACGACCGCCGGATGGCCTCGTCTTTGGTACTCACCCACTTCATCGGCCGCGGCCTCGTTGCCTACGGCGCCAAGCCCACCGGCGTCGACACGGAAGGCTATAAGCGCCTGTTGCGCATCCTCGAGACCGTGCAGAACGACTCCTGGCAGCTCTTTAAAGACATGAACCGCTACAACGCCTACGCCGCGCCGATGCGCCGACGCCTCTTCAAGTCGCTGAAGGCCGTGGAGGGTCGCCTATGAGGGTCGCCTACCAGGGCGTGCGCGGCGCCTACAGCGAGGTGGCGCTCAAGAAGCGCTACGGCCCCGGCACCGAGGCGTTGGGCTTCCCGTTCAGCGAGCAGGTCTTCGACGCGGTGGAGTCCGACCGCGCCGACCTGGGCTTCGTGCCCGTCGAGAACAGCATCGCGGGGCCGGTGGGGGTCAACATGGACCTCCTCTTGGAGCGCCCGGTCTACGCGGTGGCCGAGGACTATCTCCTCATCGAGCACTGTCTGCTGGCCCGGCCGGGGACGAAGCTCACGGACGTCCGCGCGGCGCTGTCGCACCCGGTGGCGCTCGCCCAGGTGCGGGACTTCCTCAATTCCCGCAAGATCAAGGCCGTCCCCGAATATGACACGGCCGGGGCCGCGGAGCTCGTGGCCGGACGCACCGTCCCCGGCGAGGCCGCGGTCGCCTCGCGCCAGTGCGCGGCGGAGTACGGGCTCACCGTCTTGGCCGAGGGCATCCAGAAGTCCAGGAACAACACGACGCGCTTCTTGGCCTTCGTGAAGGCGGGGGCGGAGCCCCGGGGGGGCAAGCGCGAGAAGACGAGCCTGGCGTTCGCGGTCAACCACAAGCCTGGGGCCCTGCTGCGCTGCCTCAAATGCTTCGCCGACCACGGGGTGAACCTCACGCGGCTCGAGTCGCGCCCCATCGCTTCGGACCCGTTCCAGTACTATTTCTTCGTGGACTTCCTCGGCGGGGCGGACGCCCCCGAGGTGGAGAAGGCCTTGGACGAATTGAGCGCGGACGCGCGCGCCATCAAGGTGCTGGGAAGCTACCCCGCGGGGCCTAAGCCGAAAGGATGAGGCGTTCGGTGTCGGCCCAGCCCAGACACGCGTCTGTGACCGACACCCCGTAGCGCAGGCGGCCCTTGCCGCCCTTCGGGATGTCCTGGCGGCCTTCCTTCAAGTTGCTCTCGAGCATCATCCCGACGACCGGCGAGCCCTTGCGCGACGCCTGGTCCAGGCAGTCGCGGAACACGGCGGGCTGGCGGAAGGCGTCCTTGCCTGAGTTGCCGTGCGAGCAGTCGACCATCACCTTGCGGCGCAGACCGTGCTTTTCTAAGAGCGCCGCGCAGGCGGCGACGCTCGCGGGGTCGTAGTTGGGGGTTTTCCCGCCGCGCAGGACCACGTGGGTGTACCCGTTGCCCTTGGTCTTGTAGACCGAGGTGCGCCCGGCGGGGTCCACGCCCAGGAAGTGGTGAGGGGACAGAGCCGAGCGCATCGCGTCGACGGCCACCTGCACGTTGCCGTCGGTGCCGTTCTTAAATCCCACCGGCGTCGAGAGCCCGCTCGCCAGCTCGCGATGCGTCTGCGACTCGATGGTGCGCGCGCCGATGGCGTGCCAGCAGACGAGCTCGGAGAGATACTGCGGCGCGATGGGGTCCAAGGCCTCGGTCGCGGTGGGCAGGCCCAGCTTCGTGACATCCAAGAGGAGCTTGCGGGCGGCCAGCAGCCCTTCCTCGATGTGGAAGGAGTCGTCCATCCGCGGGTCGTTGATGAGGCCCTTCCAGCCGACGGTCGTGCGGGGCTTCTCGAAGTAGACGCGCATCACGAGGAGCAGGCGGTCCTTGACCTTCTCGGCCAGCTCCGCCAGACGGTGCGCGTACTCCCGCGCGGCCTTCGGGTCGTGGATGGAGCAGGGGCCGACGACCACGAAGAGGCGGTCGTCCTCGCCGTCGAGGACGGCGCGGATGGCGGCCCGCCCCGCCGCGACCGTGTCGAGCGCGCCCTTGGGCACGGGCAGGCGCGCCCGCACCTCGTGGGGCGTGGGCAGCGGGGAGTGCCCCGCTATGTTCGTGTCTACGAGGTGGGGCTTAGCAGCCGATGGCACGACTGATGACCATCCTCTGGATCTCGCTGGTGCCCTCGCCGATCTGCAGGAGGCGCTGGTCGCGGTAGAAGCGCTCGACGTCGAACTCCTTCATCAGGCCGTAGCCGCCGTGGATCTGCACGGCCTCGTTGGCCACCCACTGGGCGACCTCGGAGCAGTAGAGCTTGGCCATGGCCGACTCGGTGCCGAAGGGCTTGCCTTGGCCGCGCAGCCAGCAGGCGCGGTAGAGGAACCAGCGCGCGTGCTCGATCTTCAAGTACATGTCGGCCAGCTTGAAGGCGATGGCCTGGAAGCGCGCCAGGGGCTTGCCGAACTGCACGCGCTGGTTCGCGTAGGCCAACGCGGCCTCGTAGGCGCCCTGCGCGCAGCCGAGGCCCATCGCGGCGATGGAAAGGCGGCCCGAGTCCAACGTCTTGAGCATCTGGCGCGAGCCCGCGCCGCGGCGGCCCAGGATGGCCGAGTCGGGGACCTTCACGCCCGAGAAGAACAGCTCGGAGGTGTTCGACGCCCGCCACATGAGCTTCTTGTGCATGGTCTTGGCGGTGAATCCCGGGGTGCCCTTTGGCACGATGAAGCAGGTGAATTCGGGGTCGCCCTTCTCGGAGCGGGAGCTCACGGCCTGGACGATGATGCCGCCGGTGAGGTCGTTTGAGCCGTTCGTGATGAAGATCTTGGCGCCGTCCAGGGTCCAAGACCCGTCGGGGTTCTGGACGGCCTTGGTCTTGGAACCCCGCGAGTCCGAGCCGGCTTCGGGCTCGGTCAGCCCGAAGGCGAAGAGCTGTTCGCCCGAGGCCAGCTTGGGAAGATACTGCTTCTTCTGCTCCTCGGTGCCGAAGTAAATGAAGGGGGCGATTCCTAAGGAGACCGCCGCGGCGACCGTGGCGGCCTGGGAGCCGTCCACGCGCGCGAGCTCCTCGACGGCGACGACGTAGGAGAGATAGTCCAGGCCCTGCCCGCCGTACTCCTCGGGGACGATGATGCCGAAGATGCCCAGCTCGCCCATCTGGCGCGTGAGGTCGAGGGAGAACTCCTCCTTCTCATCGAGCTCGTGGGCGACGGGCTTGATCTTCGTCTCCGCGAACTTGCGCACCGTCTCGCGGATCATCTTGGCGTCGTCTGTGAGCTCGAAATCCATGGGTCCTCCGGAGGGCCCCATTGTAGCGGTTTGCCCCCCCCTGGCGGGATATGACGGATGCCGTAGGCCCAATGGGCCCTCCCAAAGCCCCCCTTCGGCCCAGGCGGGGGGGAGGGGGCGGGGCTACCCTTCCTTTATGAAGAGGTGGACAGCGGCTTTCCTCTCCCTGCTCCAGCTCTTCACGTCTTTCGGCCCCGGGGTCTCCTCCGCCCTGGCCCAGTACAACGTCCGCGCCCAGGTGCAGGCCCCCGTCGGCGGCATCGGCGTGGCCCCCGTCCCCGCCGGGGCCTTGGCGCCGCTGACGGCCCCGAGCCTCTCCTTTAAGCCGACCCTCGCCTCGCCGAGCGTCCTCCCGAGCCTCCCCACGGTGTCCGCCCAGGCGGCCCTTCCCACCGCTTCCGTACAGGCGCGCGCCGTTCCGACCGCCCAGGCCGCCGCCCTCGCCTCTCCCGCCGCTTTGGCTCGCCCGGTCTCCGCCGCCGCGGTCCAGACGCCCGAGCGCGCGGCCCCGGCCCTCCTCAAGGCAGCCCAGGCCTCCCCCGCCGTGGAAGGCGCGCGCCAGGCCGCCGCCGACCTCCCCGCCTTGCCCGCCGACATGCCGGCCGATGCCGCGAAGGGCAACGCCGAAGCCTCCTTCGCCGCCCTGCTCGGCCAGCGCCTCGTGAAGACCTCGGGCGACGTCTCGGGCCCCGCGGTGTTCGCCGCCGGCGCCGAGATCCAAGGCCGAAATTCCAGCCCCCTCTCCCGCCTGCGGGAGAGGGTTGGGGTGAGGGCCGGCGACGAGCTTCCCTCACCCCGTCCTCTCCCGCAAGGGCGGGAGAGGGGGAACTCTTCCCTCTGGTCCAAGCCCGCCGTCCGCTGGGCCGCCGCCGGCCTGGGCGCGGTGGCCGCCGTCGCGGCCATCCCTCTCCTCATCCCGCACGCGGGCGTCGTCGCCGCCATCGGCTCGGCCGCCCTTACCGTCATCGGCATCCCCCAGATCGTCAAGAACTTCCGCGGCGGCCAGGCCACGGTCAAGGACGTGGTCCTCTCCGGCAATCTCATCTGGTTCGCGGCCGCGACGCTTTTGTCGGTCGTCTCCATCGGCAACGGCGCGAGCCTGTGGTGGAACCTGGCCAACGTCGCGGGCGTCGTCGAGAGCGCTTTCGTCGTCGGGCAGATCAACGCCTATCGGCGCGACAAGGCCGAGCTCAAGGCCACCGCGGCCGTCGTCGCGGGCAGCGCGGCCCTCGTGGCCCTCATCGCGACCCAGGCGTTCATGCCGCTCAAGGCCTGGCTCGACCTTTCCTTTACCGCGGCGA
>SCTT01000473.1 GCA_004322435.1 bacterium | reverse complement strand
GCTCCTTGCGCGCGCCGGCGCCGAAGAGGCGGTCGGTCAGCGAGGCGATCAAAGTGCTCCGGTCCGCCTCCACGCCCGGGCCGTCGAGCCGGCGGCGCCAGAGCGAGCGCAGGCCCGCGTCGGCGGCGAGCGCCTTGGCCGCCTCCGCCATCAGCGCGGCCTGCTCGCCGGCGACCCGCAGCGCGAGCTCGGCCGCCCTGCGCCGGATCAGCTCCTCGAGGCGCTCGCGGGCCTCGTTCTGCACGACGGAGGCCAGCGAGGCGTCGAGCGACAGCGACGGGTCGTCGGCCTTGCCGACGACGGGGAGGGACTGGTCGCGCCAGTCGAGCCGCCCGGCGTAGACGCCCTGCAGATAGGCGTCGACCGAGCTCTCGAGGGCGGGCTGCGGCGGCACCGAGATGTGCCCGAAGACGCCGTTCTCGTCGAAAGCGAGCTCGCCGGGGCCCGCCGCGGCGGGGACGAAGCGCCCCTCGACCCGGCCCGCGCTCGACACCGACACCGCCATCCGGCCCCAGAGGTGGCTGCGCGGGTTGCAGACGATGAGCTCCGGGGCCGCCGGGTGGCGCCAATGGCCCTCGTCGGAGGCGCCCAGCTCGAGCGTCACGAGGGTGCGGCCGTCGGAGGTCCCGCCGTTCTCCACCTTCTCCGAGCCCAGCCCGTCGGCGGTGACGAGCGCCCCGTCGGGGTCGAGGCCGGAGGCCACCGAGAGCTTCGTCAGGCTCGGCCGCCAGGCGTGGATCATCGCCAGCGCCAGCCAGCGCCGCCGCTCGTCGCCGCCGCGCCCCTCCTCGAAGAGCACCGCGAACGGGTCGGCCAGCTCGCCGCGCGCGAAGGGCTTCCCGTCGAAGCGGAAGACGATGCTCCGCGACGCCCGCTCGATGGAGAGCTCGCGGGCCCCCGAGGCGGCGGCGGCGCGCGCGAAGAGCATCACGCAGCCGACGTCGCGGCGGCGGAACGCGGAGAGCTTCTCGAGCGCGCGGGCGCGGTCGACGCGGAACGAGCCGGACTCGACGAGCTCGCCCTTCTCCTCGTCGGGCACGTCAGCGCGCGGCGAGCTGGGTGCGCGAGAAGCCGTGCCGCTCGCCGATGCCCTTGTAGACCAGGCCGGAGATCTCGCGGATGACGTCGCCGCGCGAATGGAGCCAGCTGAGGTAGTGCCGCGCGGGGGCCTTCTTCTCGATGAGGCCCACCACCGCGTACGGGTACTCGCGCCCGTCCTCGGTGCGCGCCAGCATCACGCCCATGTCGCCGCACAGGTGGCGCGTCGAGCCGGTCTTCGAGAGCACGCCGGTGTCGCCGGGGACGTCGCGCGCGCCGGTGTAGAGGCGGTCGCGCTTGGGCAGGGCCATCAGGCGCTTGAGCTCCTCGGAGTAGGGCAGCTCGCCGCGCCACATCGCGAGCAGATAGCGCGAGTAGTCGCGCGCGGAGGCGCGGTTGCGGTAGGTGCGCCCGCCCGGCGGGATGTACTCGACCAAGTCCAGGTCCGGGGCCAGCCCGGGATAGGCGGTGCGCAGGAGCTTCGCGACCGCCGCGGGCCCGCCGAGCTCCCGCATCACGGCGTTCGTGGCCGCGTTGTCGGAGTGCTGGATCATGCGCTCGAGGCGCCGCAGGTCGCCGGCCTCGTAGGCCTTGCGCCCGGACTTCACCTCGTGCAGGAAGGCCAGCGCGACGAAGGGCTTGATGAGGCTGGCGGCCTGGAGCTTCAAGTCCTCGTTGATGCTCACGAGCTCTTCGCCGGTCGTGAAGTCGTAGACGGTCCAGGCCGTGCGCTCGTCGGGAGCGAGGCGGCCGCGCTTGCGCAGGTCCCTCACCCGTTCTTCGAGCAGCGCCTCGAGCGCGCGGCGCTCGCCTTCCTGGACCTTGGCCACGCGCTCGACGGCCGCCGCGTCGGGGACGGCCGCGCCCCCGTCGGCGCCGGCCTCGGCCCAGGAGCGGGAGCGCACCGGGGCCGCGGCGCCCAAGCCGCGGGCCATCAGGAGCTTGGAATGGGTCTCCGCGACGAGGCGCGCCCCGTCGGAGTCGCCCTCGCGGCGATAGACGACGGCCCAGCCGGCCTCGGACTGCACGACCTTGAGGCGGGCATCGACGCCCGGGCCCAGCGCCGCCGCCACCGCGTCGCGGTGGGCGCGCGCCTTCGCCGGGTCATGGTCCCAGTAATAGGAGATGTCGTAGCGCGCCTCGCCCTGCGCCATCACGGCGGAGGGAGACGGGAGCAGGATGAGGGAGGACAAGACTAGTCGGAACAATCGCACAGGGAACCCCTTCTCGGCGCGAGAAACGGGCCGTCGCCGGCCCGCACTCAGTTTTTAGCAGGGAAAGCTCGATTTAGCAAGCCCAAGCCCATTAATTCCCCCATAACTCCCGGGCCCCCGCGCCCGCGCGACAACCGGTGACATCCCGAAATGGCCGGCCCTCACAAGCGCGGCTACCCTATATGGACGACGGAGGGACCGCATGAGGACGAAGGGACGGCTCGTCCTGAGCTTCGCCGCCGCCGCCGCCCTGGCGGCCATCGGTTCGCACCTGATCGAAGGCGTGCCGGCCGCCCATCGCCTGACGGCCCAGGCGGTGCTCGTCTCCGCGGTCGCCGTATGCCTGGTCTGGTGGAACGTCGTCGCCCCCCTCGACCAGATGGCCGCCTGGCTCAAGGCCGTCCGCCTCGGGGCCGAGGGACGGCCCCCCGCCCCCGATCCCGCGGGGCTGCTAGGGCCGCTGGTCCACGAAGTCTCGCGCCTGGGCCAATCGCTTTCCGAAGCGAAGGCCGCGGCCGAGGCGGAAGCGCGGCTGCGGGCCGCCGGGGCGTCGGAGTGGACCCCCGAGCGCCTCAAGGCTGAGGTGAGCCGGGCCCTCGGCGGACGCCCGCTGTGCGTGGTCGCCAACCGCGAGCCCTACATGCACGTGCGCCGCGGGGGCAAGATCGAGGTCCTCACGCCGGCCAGCGGCCTGGTGACCGCCCTCGAGCCGGTCTTGACGGCCTGCGGCGGGACCTGGGTCGCCCACGGGGGCGGGGACGCCGACCGGGAGACCGCCGACGCCGACGGCCGGCTCCCCGTCCCCCCGGAGGCGCCGCGCTACATGCTGCGGCGGGTGTGGCTCACCGCCGAGCAGGAGGAGGGCTACTACTACGGCTTTTCAAACGAGGGGCTCTGGCCGCTGTGCCACATCGTCCACACCCGGCCGTCGTTCCGGCCGGAGGATTGGGCCCACTACCAGGCCGCGAACGCCGAGTTCGCCAAGGCGGTGCTCGCCGAGCTCGACGGGGTCCGCGAGCCCTGCGTCCTCGTGCAGGACTACCACTTCGCGCTGCTCCCGCGGCTCCTCAAGGCCGCGCGCCCCGACGCGCGTGTCGGCGTGTTCTGGCACATCCCCTGGCCCAATCCCGAGGCTTTCGGAATCTGCCCCTGGCAGCGCGAGCTCCTCGACGGGCTGCTCGGCGCCGACGTGCTGGGCTTCCACGTGCAGGCGCATTGCAACAACTTCCTCGAGACCGTCGACGGCGCCCTTGAGTCCCGCGTCGACTGGGAGCGCTTCGCGGTCCAGCGCCTGGGCCGCGCGACTTTGGTCAAGCCCTTCCCCATCAGCGTCGACGCCCCCCCGCCGCCGCCCGCCGGCGCCGGCTCCGCGCGGGAGGCGGTGCGCCTGGCGGCCGGGGTCCACGCCGAGTTCATGGCGGTCGGCGTGGACCGGGTCGACTACACGAAGGGGCTCGTCGAGCGGTTCCGCGCGGTCGAGCGCTTCCTCGAGCGCAACCCCGCCTACGTCGGCCGCTTCACCTTGGTCCAGATCGCGGCCCCGAGCCGCACGCACATCAAGCGCTACGGGGACCTGAACGCCGAGCTCGACGCCGAGGCCGCGCGCATCAACGCGCGCTTCGCCGCGGGCGGCTGGAGCCCCCTGGCGCTGCGCCGCCGCCACCACGGGCGGGCCGAGGTGCTGCCGTTCCTGCGCGCGGCCGACCTCTGCATGGTCACCTCGCTCCACGACGGCATGAACCTGGTCGCCAAGGAGTACGTCGCGAGCCGCTCAGACGACGACGGCGCGCTGATCCTGAGCCGATTCACCGGCGCCGCGCGCGAGCTCCCCGAGGCGCTCTTGGTGAATCCCTACGACGTCGACCAGACCGCCGACGCCATCCATTACGCGCTGGAGATCCCCCCCCTGGAACGGGCCCGCCGGATGGCCGCGATGCGGAAGACGGTGCGCGAGCACAACGTCTACGAGTGGGCGGGCCGCTTCATCGCCGAGCTGGCCCGCGTCCGGGTCCGGGAGGGCGGGCATGCCCGGGCTCTGGTATAAGGACGCCGTCTTCTACGAGGTGCCCGTCAAGTCGTTCTACGACGCCGACGGCGACGGGTTCGGCGACCTCCGGGGCCTCACCGAGAAGCTCGACTACCTGCAGCACCTCGAGGTCGACTGCCTGTGGCTGCTGCCCATCTGCCCCTCCCCGCTCAAAGACGACGGCTACGACGTCTCGGACTTCACCGCGGTGCGGCCGGACTGCGGGACGTTGGAGGACTTCGACCGTCTCCTCGCGGAGGCCCACCGGCGGGGGCTGCGCGTCATCTGCGACCTGGTGCTCAACCACACCTCCGACCAGCACCCCTGGTTCCAGGCGGCGCGCCGTCCGGGGAGCCCCAAGCGGGACTGGTACGTCTGGTCCGACGACGACTCCCGCTACGGCGGCGCGCGGGTCATCTTCACCGACACCGAGCGCTCGAACTGGACCTGGGACCCGCTGGCCAAGGCGTACTACTGGCACCGCTTCTTCAGCCACCAGCCGGACCTCAACTACGACAACCCCGCGGTCCGCGCGGAGATGCTGGACGTCGTGCGCTTCTGGCTGCGCCGCGGGCTCGACGGCTTCCGCGTCGACGCGGTGCCGTACCTCTTCGAGCGGGAGGGGACCTCCTGCGAGAACCTGCCGGAGACCCACGCCTTCTGCAAGGAGCTGCGCCGGGTCGTCGACGCGGAGTTCCCCGGGCGCGTGCTGTTGGCCGAGGCCAACCAGCGCCCGGAGGACCTGCGCGCCTATTTCGGCGACGGCGACGAGTTCCACATGGCCTTCCAGTTCGCGCTGATGCCGCGCCTCTTCATCGCGCTGCGGCGGGAGGACCGCGGCCCGGTCAGCGAGGTCCTGCGCGCGACCCCGGCCATCCCGGACACGTGCCAGTGGGCGCTCTTCTTGCGCAACCACGACGAGATGACCCTCGAGATGGTGACCGAGGAGGAGCGGGAGTACCTGCTCAAGGAGTTCGCGCACGACCCGCGGATGAAGGTGAACCTCGGCATCCGCCGCCGCCTGGCCCCCCTCCTCGAGTTCGGGCGGCGCCGCCTGGAGCTGATGATGTCCTTGATGATGTCCTTGCCGGGGAGCCCGGTCCTCTACTACGGCGACGAGCTCGGGATGGGCGACAACATCTACCTCGGCGACCGCGACGGCGTGCGCACGCCGATGCAGTGGAGCGCCGACCGCAACGCCGGCTTCTCGCGCTGCGAGGCGGAGCGCTGCTTCGCGGCGCCGGTGTCGAACCCCCGCGCCCCGTACCAGGCGGTCAACGTCGAGAGCCAGCAGCACTCCCCCAACTCGATGCTCAACTGGATGAAGCGGCTCATCGACCTGCGCCGGCGGCACAAGGCCTTCGGCCGGGGGAGCCTCGAGCTGCTCGAGCCCGAGAACCGCCGCGTGCTGGCGTTTTTGCGCGTCTTCGAGGACCAGCACGTGCTGGTCGTCGGCAACCTGTCGCGCTTCGTGCAGCCGGCGGCGCTCGAGCTGCCGGCCTACCGCGGCTGGACGCCGGTGGAGATGTTCGGCCACACGCGGTTCCCGCCGGTCGGCGAGGGGCCGTACCCGCTGGCGCTGGGCGCCCACAACTTCTACTGGTTCAAGCTCGAGCGGTGACGTCCGCATCGCCGCCGACGAAGCGCAAGGCGGCGGCGGGCGAGGAGGACCGCGGGGCGCCCCATCAGAGCGGCGGCACCTGCCGGCGCACCCGCTTCACCGGCGCCGCGGCGGGCGGTCCCTCCCAAGTCCGGGACCACGCCGGCGGCTGCGGGCGGGCCTGCGGCGCGGGGCGAGGGGCTTCGACGGCGACTTCCGGCGCGACGGCCGCCTCCGCGCGCTTTTGAGGAGCGGGGGCCGGCTGGGGCTGCATGTAGATGTAGGTCGTGCGGTCCTCCCACCAGCCGTAGCGGGGGCTGCCCCACCAATACGGCCAGGAGTCGTAGACGTAGTGGCGGACGACCTCCTTGTCGGCCTTCACGGCGTCCTTGAGGCCCGCCTTGGCCTCTTGAGCCTCCTTGGCCAGGCGCGCCAGTTCCGTCTTCCCATGCCGGCGCCACGCGTCCACGGTGACGACCGTCGCGACGGCGGCGAGCAGAGCGAACAGCAGCGCGGCGGAGCGCGGCTTCATAGGCCCCCCTTGCTGGGG
>SCTT01000472.1 GCA_004322435.1 bacterium | reverse complement strand
GCTCTTCCGATCTCTTCTCGGTGGCCTGCTCGGGCATCGGCATGGGCATGGACTCCTTTTTGGGTTCGGCTTCGGGCTTCTTGGCCTCGGCCTTCTTGGCGCCGGCCTTGGTCGGCGCGGGCTTCGTGGGGGAGGACTTCGGGGCGGCGTTCTCGGCGGCGGCGGCCGTTCCGGCCGCCAGGACGGCGCAGACGACGAACAGGGAGAGGGTCTTCATGGGACCATCCTAGATAGTTGTCTCTCCGAGCGTCAATCCGGCAGTTCCAGGTCGGAGACGACGAGGTCGGGGTTCTTCGAGAGGTTGCGCAGGCGGATGCCGGTGGGGCCGCAGAAGTACGAGGCCCCGAAGCGGCCGCCGCCCAAAGGGTTCAGGGCCCCGATGTGGACCTTGTGGTCGGCGGCCACCCGCGGATAACGGGCTTCCCAGGCCTCGCGGGTCTCTCCCGCGGGGGCGGCGCCGGGGATGAAGACGATCTGGGCGCCGCCCGCGGCGAGGGCCGCCACGGCGGCGTTCTCGCGCGCGCCGTGGCCCGAGACGACGCCGATGCGGCCCAGCGAGGTCTCGAGGGACTCCATCCGGTCGGACCCGGGCCGGCCCAGGACCAGACCCTGCCCGTCGACGAAGAAGGTCATGTCCTTGAGCGGCGCGACGACCACCACCGAGTTCTCGTAGGCGGCCTTGCGCAGCACGCGCATCGGGGGGGAGAGCTCGGGCAGCCCGGGGTCCTCGGGATAAGGGCCCAGGCAGGCCTGGCCGAGGCAGACCGCCAGCGCCCCTTGGCCCTTGGCCTCCGCGATGAGCCCCACGCACTGGGCGGCGTAGGCCAGGCGCGCCGAGTCCCGCCGGGCGGCGGCCTCGTCGGGCGAGACCGCGGGATAGGCGTCGGCGGCTTGGACCAAGGCGCAGCGCAGATAGCGGCTCAGGAGGGCTCCGAATCCCGGCGTCCGGCGAGGAGGATGACGGCGCCCGCGACGAGGCCGGCGAAGAGGGCGGCGCCCAAGACGAGCAGGGGTTTCGAGCGCCCCCCGGCCGGGGCGGCGGGGGCGGGTCTTTCCGCCGTGACGGAGGCGCCCAGCGTCGCGATGAGGTCGGCCCCGTCGCTGCCGGGGGGGAGGGCTTGCGCGGCGGCCAACAGGCGCGCCGCGTCCCGGTCGCCGTAGCGCACGGCTTGGGAGAGCGAGGCGACCGCGTCGGCCCGTTCGCCCAGCCCGGCCTGGGCGAGGCCCATGAAGCGCCAGGCCGTGGGGTTCGTCTTCTCCTTGGCGAGGACCTGGGAGGCGTCGGCGCGGACCGAGCGCCAGTCCTTCAGGTGCGTGCCGGCGGCGGCGCGCAGCAGCAGGAGGGGCACGTAGCCGGGCGCCAGGTCGAGCCCTCGGGTCGCGTCCTTCTGGGCCTCCTCCCAGCGCCCCTCCTTGGCCTCCGCGGCGGCGCGCAGCTGCAGGGCGCGCACGTCCTCGGGGTCCTTGGCCAAGGCCTCGGTGGCCAGCTTCTCCGCTTCCTTATTATCCCCCGCCCGGTAGGCCTTCGAGGCCTGGGCCACCAGGCGGTTGGTGTCGGCCAAGAGTTTGGCGACCTCGGGGGGGAGGCCGGGGTCCGCGGGCTTGGGGGGGAGGGGTTGGTCGAGCTCGGGGACCGAGGTGGCGTCGCTTTGGGGCGCGCGCGTCGGGGGCCGGTTCTTGAAGGGGTCTTCTTCCTTAGGAAGTCGCTTGAGCGCCATCTTGCTGATGGCCTCGGCCTGCTCGGCCATCGGGCCGTTCGGGTCCTTCTCGAGGGCCTGCGACGCCCATTGGGCCGCTTTGCGGGGGTCGCCGGCGTTCAAGGCCGACAGCGAGGCGAAGGTGAGGGTGCGCGAATCGTCCTGGCCGCCGGCGAGGGCGGTCTCGTAGCCCGAGAGCGCGGCGCGGTTGTCGCCGCGCGCCTGGTCTTGGACGGCGAGCGCGAAATTCACGCGCGGATGCGAGGGGTCCTGGACGCGCTGAGCCTCCAGGTAGGTACGGTCGACCGCCAATTCGGGGGCCGAGGCGGGGTTCCACGCGAGGGGGTTCAAGATGCTCTGTCCGACCCCCGCGACGATGCCCCCTCCTCCTTGGGAACTGCCGACTTCGGCCCCGGGATTCCTCACCGTGTTTCCGTCCCGGTCGAGCTTGGTGGACTCCTCGTGGCGGAGCGAGGCCTCGAACTCGATGGTGGTCAGGTTGGGATGCCCGTCCGGCACGACTTCGAGGTTCTGCTGGATCTTCTTCCCTGCGGCGGGGCCGAAGCCTCCGAGGATGCCTTGGATGGCCTGCTCCTCCTTCGGGGGATACTTCTTCTTGTTGAACTTCTCCGTGAAGTCTTTGCCGGCGCGGGGGTTGGCGGCCTCCCTTTGGTGGGTCCCCGAGGAGGTGTCGTCGCCGTCCCCGTCGAGCGTGATGGCGCCGGCGCGCGGGGCTGCCAGCAGGACGGCCAGGGCGGCAGCCCAGAGCGCTCTCATGCCCCAAGGATAGACCGCTCTCTCCTCCGCGTCCAGGGACCCGCCCTCCCGGATCCCGGGTTTACGCGCTGCGGCCGTCGCGTCCAAATGGCGGGTCCTGTCCGCAGGGGTGCGCTCTCCGCTCCCCCGAACCCTTGAACCTGGCGGTTCCCCCGCTCCGGGCCCGCTTCGAACAACGGCTTCTTAAGAGCGGGCGCGGGGGAACCGTCAAGGTTCACGGGTTCGGGGGAGCGGAGGACTCGGACGCGCGGGCAGGACCCGCCTTGAAACGCGACGGCCGGACACCCCGGATATTGGGGGAACCGGAAGATCCGCTTGACATTCCGCGGCCCTTGATGTTAAATATGAACGGTCGTTCATTCATACCGGAGAACACGATGCCCGCCGCCCCCGCCAAAGCCGCCCCCCGCGCCACCAACGCCGCCGCCATCCTCGACGCGGCCAACCGCCTCTTCTGCAAGAAGGGCTTCCACGGCACCTCCACGCGCGAGGTGGCCGAGGCCGCCGGAGTCTCTCTCGGGAACATCTACAACCACTTCAAAGGCAAGGAGGAGCTCTTCGCGGCCCTCCTCGAGCGCTTCGAGGCCGAGTACTTCGCCCCCGGGCAGCCGATGGCCCAGGCCTTCCTCGACGCGCCCTTCCCGGCCAACATCGAGGCCATCGGGCGCGCCTCGGGCCAGACCGTCAACAAGTTCGCCGACTATATCCTCCTCATCTACGTGGACGTCGTCGAGTTCCAGGGCCGCCACATCGCGAAGCTCTTCCGCGAGATGCGCGTGCGCTACGCCAAGCACGTGGCAAAGGCCGGCCGCGGCGCCGTGGCCCCCGACGTGGACCCCGTGGCCGCGATGATGATGGTGACTTTGTCCTACTTCAACTACTTCACGGTGGAGAAGCTCTTCGGCGTGAAGAACCACTTCGGCATGGGCGACGAGGAGGCCATCAAGGCCTTCGCGCGCATCTTCCGCCGCGGGGTGGAGCGCTGATGCTCGCGACGCTCCCTTCGGGGCTGCGCCTGGCCTACGAGACCCACGGGCGGGGGGAGACCTTGCTCCTCATCGCGGGCCTGGGCCGCGACCGGCGCATGTGGGACGCCCAAGTCCCCGCCCTCTCCAAGGGCCTGCGCGTCGTCACCTTCGACAACCGCGGGGTCGGCCAGAGCGACTCTCCGGCCGGGCCTTACACCGCGGCCCAGATGGCGGCCGACGCCGCCGGGCTCTTGGACGTCCTCGAGGTCGAGTCAGCCCACGTCGCCGGCGCCTCGCTGGGCGGCCTCATCGCGCAGGAGCTCGCGCTCTCGCGTCCCGCGCGCGTCTCGCGCCTGGCGCTCTTGTGCACCCATCCCGGCCAGCCTTTGTGCGTCCCGATGGCCCAGGACGTGCTGG
>SCTT01000471.1 GCA_004322435.1 bacterium | reverse complement strand
CCCGGCCGTCGTCGCCTGCGCGGGACCCGGCGCGCGGCCGGACCTTCCGGCGGCCGCGCTGGCCGCGGGGGCGCTCGACCTCTTCTCCGAGCAGGATTCCGACGAGGTCCTCGGGTCCCGGCTGCGCGCCCACCTCAAGCGCCTCTTCCCGCGCGCGGTCCCGCCCGGCACGTCGGCGGCGGGCCCGGTGCGCCTGGACCTGCGCGCGCGCGAGGCGCGCGTGAGGCGGGGGGACGCCTGGCGCCCGGTGCCGGGGCTCACGGCCCGGGAGTTCGACCTCTTGGCGGCGCTGGCGCAGGCGGCCGGCCGTCCGCTCTCGCGCGAGGAGCTCCTGGGCGCTTTGGGCCTCGACGCGTCCCCGGAGGCGGTCGACAAGGCGGTCGGCGCGCTGCGCCGCAAGCTCGGCCCCGCGGGGCGGGGCCTCAAGACCGTGCGCGGCTACGGCTACCGGCTCGGCTAGCGGCCTTCGCGCAGGGCGTCCCGCGCTTCGAGCGCGGACAACAGGCTCGCGTAGTTCCACGTCAGGTCGCGGGCCGAGGTCATGTAGCCCGAGTCGCGGTCCATCTGCTCCGAGAGCGACCCGTCGGGGTTGGCGTGGGTCCGCACGCGCGCCAGGTAGGCGTCCGAGTCCCGCATGAGCCCCAAGATGAGCTTCGTGAAGAGCGGGTCCTGCGGAGTGAGGACGACGCCCGCGCGCAGCGCCGCGCGGTCGGCGGGGTCCTCCAAGAGGTCGGCGAAGAAGGCCAGGTCCTCCTTGTAGACGGGGATGGCTCTCTTCTGCATGAACTCCCGCGCCGCCATCGAGTCGAGCTGCGAGAAAGCCGCGGTCAGGAGCACCCAAGGGTTGCCGCCGAAGTAGCGGTCCTCGGGGTAGCGGCCGATGGCGGTGCCCGGCTGGTCGCCCTGGTTGATGCGGTAGCCCGCCTTGAAGGCGCGCTTCAAGGCGTACGCAGTGGCGAGCACGCGCGGGTCGGAGGGGGAGAAAAAGGCGTTTTGCCCGGCCGAGAGGACGGCCTCGTCGAGCGGCCGGCGGTGGATGGCGGCGAGGATGACGGCGGCGTCGAGGCCGCTCGCCTTGTAGTCGAGGCCCTCGTCGCGGTCGAGCGCGGTCTGGATGTAGCCGCGCGCGGGGTCCCAGTGGCGCTTGAGCTGTTCTTCGATGCCGCGGGCCTGGGCCTCGTACCAGTCGGCGGCGCCGGGGTCGCCGAGGGTCCGGGCGAGCCAGGCGCCCTCGAGGAGCGAGAGCCGCTGCGCCATCGCGGTGTCGAAGTGGTGGGCCTTCACCTCCTCCCACACGTCGAAGCTGGTCTGCCGCCAGCGGTGAGACACGTACTCGAGCCCGGCCTTGATGCCGCCCGAGGCGTCGCCGTAGAGCTCGCGCGCCAGGTCCGGGCGGCCCGCCTTGAGGTACTCGGCGGCGAGGGCGATGAGCGTGCTCGCCTCCTCGGCGGGGCCGTCGTCCTGCGGGCGGCCCCAAGGCCCCGTGAAAGGGCGGCCGTCCATCTCGTACTTGGGCTCGCCCAGGCCCGCCGGGCTCGGGGCGGCCTGGGTCTTGCGCGCGAAGGAGGCGTAGTCGCGCAGCATCCCGAGATACTCGGCCTTCCGCGCGGGGTCACCCTCGCGCGTGTAGAGCCCGACGACCTCCTGCATGGTGAGCGCGGCGTCGCGGCGCCAGTGGTACCAGTAGTTGGGCTCCTCATGGGAGGGCGAGGCGGCCACCGCGCCGGGGGCGGCGCCCGCCGGGGAGATGTTGGCGCGCATCCGCGCGAGGGCGACCGCGCGCTCGCGGACCAGCCAGGCTTCGAGGCCGGTGTCGCGGGCGGCCTTGTCGGCGGACGGGCGGTCGGACTTCGCGACCGCCGTCGCCAGCGGCGCGCGCCCGTCGAAGAGGGCGTCGAGCGAGGCGGGGGCGAAGGCGGGGACCTGGGCCCAGGCGGCGGCCGACAAGACGAGGAGGAGGGCGGTTGAGCGGAGCATGGGCGCCAGTGTAGCACCGGAGGCCTACGAGGGTTATGGGCCTAAAGACCTAAATGTCTAAAGTCCGGCCCCGGCGCGGCGGGCTGGACACGGAGGCGGCAGGCGGCTACCCTTGCGGCATGCGCGGTCTCGTCGTCCTCCTCGCGGCCACCGGCTGCGCCCTGCTGGTCTTCTGGTTCTGGCAGCAGCAGCTCATCGGCCGGGTCGAGCCGATGCCGCCGCTCGTCGCCCAGCTCGAGAAGCTCGTGGAGGCCGGGGCGTTCGGCGGCCAGAGCCCCGAGGGCCTCGTCGCGACGCTCGTGTTCTCGGAGCCGTTTAAGGAGTCCGACCCCTGGGACCTGGCGCCGCGGCGCAAGGGCGGCATGAGCGCGATGTTCGGCGAGCCGCGCGAGACGGCCTTCCTCGCCGCGTTGGGCCGTGAGGACCGCACCGCGGCGTGGCGGCTGGGCGGGGCCGACGCCGCCTCCGCGGCCGAGGCCCAGGCGCAGATGTCGGCGGCGCTCGCCTGGGCCGCCGAGAAGGGAGTGCGCCTGCGTGTCGTCGCCCACGGGGCGGCCCTAGCCCCCGTCCTGCGCGCCGCGCTGGCGGCCCCCGCCTCCGACCGGCCGCCCCTCGAGCGCCTCCTCGGCGTCGGCGTGCGCTTGGCGGACCTCAAGGCCCGCGAGCCCGAGCTCGCCGCGGCGCTCGACGCCCGCCCGCCGGCCGGGCAGTGGTTCGACCTCTTCTCGGAGGCTGCGGTCGTCCCCCGCGAGCTGGCCCTCGAGCGCGTGACGCCCGGCGGGCCGCCCGAGCTCGCGGAGCTCGCCTGGCCCGGCAGCTCCTGGGTGCCGACGGTGTTGGGGCTCGTCCAGCGCGGGGCGCCGCAGGCGGCGCCGGCGATGCCTTCGGCGGCGCCGGGCTCCCAGCAGTCGGTGCGCCAGTTCCGCAGCGCCAAGGAGGGCCTCTACTCGCAGCGCGTCGTCGACGGGAAAGGACACCTCGTCAGCGGCAGCCTGCTCGTGCCGAAGCTGGCCAAAGAGGAGATCCCGCCGGACCCGGAGGCGGCGGAGAACAAGGCGGGGGACCCGGCGGCGGGCGCGCCGGCGGCCCCGGGAAAGGTCGCCCTCGGAGACTCCGGTTGGGCCATCCAGCGCGTCCCGGGCTTCGTCGGCCTGGCCGGGACCAAGATCGACTGCGGCGCGAGCCGGGTGCTCTTGCAGGACGCGCGCTACTCCGTCACGCTCCAATGCCTCAAGGAGCCCCGCGCCGCCGGCGGGATGGCGGCCGTCAAGTGCGCCAGCCGTCCGAAGAACGTCGTCCGTTTCAACCTCAAGGGGCGCCCCGTGGCCATCTGCAAGGAGGTGCCGCCTGGGCGGGAGTTCAAGGACGGGAACTGGAGCGACTACTTCGAGGCGGTCTCGGGAGATTACGCCATCGACCTGTCCTACAGCTACCCGGACGGCGCCTCGCGCGGGACGCGCCTAGACGACTTCATGAAGGCCATCGATGCCTTGGT
>SCTT01000470.1 GCA_004322435.1 bacterium | reverse complement strand
CCGGGTCATCGTGCGCTGCGGCCGCTCGCGCTTCGTGATCCACGGCTCCCCCAAATCCGAGTATCCGGTCATCCCCGAGTTCAACAAGACGGCGGCCTTCACGGTGCCCTCGGCGGAGCTCGCGGACATGATCCGGCGCACCATCTTCGCGGCGTCCTCCGACGAGACGCGCTATGTCTTAAACGGCGTCTTCTGGGCCGCCTCCGGCGGGAACCTGGAGCTGGTGGCCACGGACGGCCGGCGTCTGGCGCTCGTCAAGCGCGCGGTCGTCGCGAAGGACAAGGAGTTCCGCGCCATCATCCCCACGAAGATCCTCGGCGAGCTCTCGCGCCTGTTGGGCTCCGAGGAGGAGGCCGGCAAGGACGTGCAGGTCGCGGTCACGGAGAACCAGGTCGCCTTCCAGACCGCCGAGACCACGATGCTCTCGCGCCTCGTGGAAGGCAGCTTCCCCAACTACGAGCAGGTGGTCCCCTCGAAGCGCGACATCTCGCTCGTGTTCGACACGAAGGCCCTGATGACGATCACCAAGCAGGCCGCGCTCTGCGGCGTGGACCGCGGGGGTTCCGTCAAGTTCGCGCTGCGCAAGGGAGGCCTGCACGTGTCGGCCTCCAGCCAGACGCTCTCCTTCGAAGACGAGCTGGCGGTCGACTACAAAGGGGCCGAGTTCGCCATCGCCTTCAACCCGCAGTACGTGCTGGAGGGCCTCAAGGCCATGGGCACCGACAAGGTGCGCCTGAGCCTGACGACCCCGGTCAATCCCGCCCTCCTCGAGCCCGAGGGCGGCCCCGAGGGGTACAAATACGTCGTGATGCCGATGCGCGCATGATCAAGCAAGCCGGGGACGCGCTCAAACAGTGGCAGCGCGGCGCGCGGATGGACATCGAGCGCATGGCCATCCTCCATCAGGTCTGGGAGCGCGAGGCCGGCCACCTGGCCCGCCATTGGGCGCTCGACGGGGTCAAGCGCGGCGTGCTCTACGTGAAGGTGAGCTCCCCGGCGGCGACCCAGGAGCTGCAGCTGAGGGCGACGTCGCTGATGCGCGCGCTCAACAAATATTTCCGCTCGGCCTGGATCAAGGGGATCCGGCCGTCGCGGGCGTCGTGAGGGCGTGATGGCTAAGAAGGAAGAGAAAAAAGCTCCGGGGAGGAAGGAATCGATGTCTAACACCGCCGAAACCGAGGTCAAGAAGACGACCGACGCTTACGACGCGTCGAAGATCCAGGTCCTCGAAGGGCTCGAGGCCGTGCGCAAGCGCCCGGCCATGTACATCGGCTCGACCGGCCCCTCAGGCCTCCACCACCTCGTCTACGAGGTCGTGGACAACTCGGTCGACGAGATCCTCGCGGGGCGCTGCTCGAGCGTCACCGTCACCATCCACCAGGGCAACTCCATCACCGTCCAGGACGACGGCTCCGGCATCCCCGTGGACCCCATGCCCGACCCCAAGTTCAAGGGCAAGTCCGCGCTCGAGGTCATCATGACCGTCCTGCACGCGGGCGGCAAGTTCGACAAGAGCGCCTACAAGGTCTCGGGAGGCCTCCACGGCGTCGGCGTCACCTGCGTGAACGCCCTCTCCGAGTGGCTCAAGGCCGAGGTCCACAAGGACGGCAAGGTCTGGGTGCAGAGCTACAAGCGCGGCAAGCCCGACGGGCCGGTGTCGGTCGAGGGCAAGACCGAGGACCACGGCACCATCATCTCCTTCAAACCCGACCCGGACATCTTCAACGGGCACATGTACTCCTTCGACACCCTCGCGAACCGCCTGCGCGAGCTGGCCTTCCTCAACGCCGGCGCCAAGATCACCATCATCGACGAGCGCGAGGACAAGAAGCACACCTTCCACTACGAGGGCGGCATCGCCCAG
>SCTT01000469.1 GCA_004322435.1 bacterium | reverse complement strand
TGACGCCCTGGACGGTCGTGATGGCGTCCTCGATGACGTCGACGACCTCGGTCTCCATGATCTCGGGCGCCGCGCCCTCCCAGGCCAGCGACACGGTGACGACCGGGAAGTCCACGTCCGGGGTGAGGCTGACGCCCATCCGCGAGAAGCCGATCCAGCCGAAGAGCATCAGGGCGGCCATCAGCATCCAGGCGAAGACGGGGTTCTTGATCGAGACCTCGGAGACGTTCACCGCGGGGCCTCCGGGCCGCCGACGGCGGCCTCGAGCTCGGCGCGCAGATACGAGGCCTCGAGCCGCGAGCGCTCGAGCTCGAGCCTGACGTTCTGCAGCGAGGTCAGCGAGCCCAGCACGTCCAGGTTGGTCACCACGCCCAGCTTGTACTCCTCGGCCTGGGCCTTGGCGTTGCGCTCGGCGAGCTCGGCGGCGGAGGCCAAGGCCCGGCCGCGCTCGAGCTCGGCCTCGAGCCGCGCGTAGGACCGGCGCGCCTCGCTCTCGGCCAGGCGCTCGGCGCCCTTGAGCTTGAGCTCCGCGGCGCGGGTCCGGCTGCCGGCCTCCGCGATGCGGGCCGTGGCGCCCCCGCCCGAGTAGAGCGGCAGGCTCGCGAGGAAGGTGACGTCCCACTTGATGTCTTCCTGAAAGCCGATGCGCTTGAGGTAGTAGTTGCCCCCCAAGGAGGCCGTGGGCCAGCGCTCGCGGCGCGCGGCGCGCTCCAGGAACTGCGTCCCGGCGAGGTCGTCGCGGCGGGCGCGGACGTCGGCTCGCCCCCGAGCCCGGCGCAAGGCGTCCTCGAGGGCGGGGGCCGGCGCGGCTTGGGCCTCGACGGGCGTGAGCGGCCCGGGCAGGCCGGTCAGGAAGGAGAGGACCTCGTGGGTCGTCCGCTCGCGCCCCGCGGCGTCGGGGAGCTGCGCCTCGGCCTCGGATTGGAGCACCTTGGCCTGCAGCACCTCGGAGGCGCGCGAGCGGCCCAGCTTGGCCCGGGCCTCGAGGTCTTTGACGCGCTCGGCGGTCAGCACCACCGTGGCGCGCCGCGTCGCGAGCTCGTGCTGGACGGAGAGCAGGTCGTGGAAGGCGCGCGCGACGTCCCGGTACAGCAGGGAGGAGGCGCGCTCGAGGTCGGCGGCCGAAGCGTCGCGGCGCGTGCGCGCGGCCTTGAGCGCCAAAAACTCGCGGAACCCGGAGAAGAGCGGCTGGGCCAAAGTCAGCTTGGCCTCGGGGCGGTCGGGGCGGTTCAAGGTGCTCTGCACGCCTGCGCCGCCCCCCATCGAATCCTGGAGGAATTCCGAACCCTGCACCGCGACGCTCGGCTGGACCGCGCCCCAGAGCTCGCGCACGCGCTGTTCGGCCTCCTCGACGCCGGCCTGCGAGGCGGCCAGCGCCTCGCTTTGGGCCTTGGCGGCCGCAAAGGCCTCGGGAAGCGTCAGCGAAGGCCCCGCCGGGACTTCGGCGGCGCGCGCGGCGGCGGCCAGCGCGAGGAAGAGGACGGCCGCCCTCATGCGGCCTCCTTCGAGAGCGCGGCGGCGATCTTGCGGAAGAGGGCCACGAAGGCGTCCTGCTCGCGCGGCGAGAGGGCGCTCAGCATGCGCCGGGTCATCCGCAGGCGGCCTTCGAGGACCAGCTCGGCCAGGCGCCGGCCCTGGGCGGTCAGCTCCGCGCGCACCATCCGCCGGTCCGTGCCGGAGCGCACGCGGCGCGCCAGCCCCTTGTCCTCGAGGCGGTCCATGAGGCCGGTGGCCGAGCTCACCGAGAGGTTGACGGCTCCGGCCAGGGCGCTCATCGGCAGCTCGCCCCTCTCGGCCAGCGCGCCGAGGACCGTGGCCTCCGGCATCGAGAGGAGCGTGCAGGTGGCCGGGTTCTTCTTGTCGGCCCGGTGCGCGCCCGCGCGGACGACGTCGATGTGGCGCACGAGCTCGCGCGCCTTGGCCTCGGAGGAGGATGCTTTAGGCTTCATATATTTCGAATATTGAAATAATAACAACCCCGGGCCTCTCCCGTCAAGCCCGCCCTCCCAGCTCCCGGGGCTTCTCAGGTGCCCGGCCGTCGCGTTTCCTTGCGGGTCCTGCCCGCGCCGCGACTCGTCGACGGCCTACTTCCTATCGAGTTATCCACAACTAGCCCCGGGGCTAGTTCGACTGTCGGTGAGTCAGCATCGCACCAGAAGGAAACGGCGGGTGGCCGCAGGGGTGCGCTCGCAGCGACCCCGTGGGAGGGGGCCCCCGCGCCCGCTACTAGGAAGCCGTTGTTCGAAGCGGGCCCGGAGCGGGGGAACCGCCAGGTTCAAAGGTCCGGGGGAGCGGAGAGCGCGCCCCTGCGGCCATCCGCCTTTAGGGCGCGACGGCCCCAGCGCGTCAAACCCCGGGAACTTGGAGGCCCGCCCCCTTGCGCCGTCCCAGCGCGCGGGCCAGACTATCCTATGCTCCCGGCCGCAGCCCTGCTCCTCGCCGGCGTCCTGGCCGCCTCCGCCGCGCCCGAGACGCCCGGCGCGCTGCTGACGGCCAAGCTCAAGAAGCAGCTGGTCGCCGCGGACATTTTGGTCCCCGTGGACCTCGCCCCCTGGGAGGCCGCGGTCTCCGAGTGGACGAGCGACCCCTCCTGGGAGGGCGCCAAGGAGGCGGCCGGCGGGGTCTCCTCCCTCCGGCGCGGGCTGACCGGCGCGGACCCCGCGGCCGTCGAGGAGGGCGTGCGGACGCTGGCCGAGGCCTTCGACATCCAACAGCCCGGCGACGACGCTCTGGCGGCCCGCTACGAGGCCCTGCGCGCCTCGCTCGCGGGGGCCGGCGCGAATCTCGAGCCCGAGACCGAGCGCTTCCGCGGCGCCGACGGGGCCCCGCTCGACGAGGACGACTGGAGGGCTTACCGCGAGAAGCTCCCCCTCGAGGTCCGCCGCCGCCTCTTCACCGTCTTCGGCGCCGCCTGCGGCGTCGGCGAACACCCTCCGACGGACCCGCTGGCGTACGTCCCGAAGAAGAAGGCCGCGCCCAAGGCCGCGCCCGTCGCCAAGGCGCCGGCCCCGAAGAAGGCCGCGCCGCCCAAGCCCAAGGCCGCCGCCCCCGTCATCGCGAAGGCGGGCCCCAAGGAAGAGGCCGTCGCGCGCGAGATGAAGGCGC
>SCTT01000051.1 GCA_004322435.1 bacterium | reverse complement strand
CCTGTCCCTGGATGACCGAATGGTGGACGAAGACGTCCGGCGAGCCATCCTCGGGCTTGATGAAGCCGTAGCCCTTCTGGTCGTTGAACCACTTCACGGTTCCTTTCATAGCGAAATTCTAACACGAAAAGAGGCCGCCCCCCCGCCAAGCGGGGGGGCGGCTCCTTTCATGCGACGGCGTTACCGGAGCCGGTCGGCGTCGATGAGCCCCGCGCCCTGCTCCGAGGCGTTGAGCCCCGCCACGGGCACCGCGGCCCGCTGCAGCGCGGCGCGCACGGCCGCCGAGCCCTTCGCGCCGCCGGCGATGGCCAGCGCCGCCAAGCCCGTCACATGGGGCGTCGCCATCGACGTGCCGGAGTAGGCCTTGTACTGGCCGCCGAGCACGGTCGACAGGTTCTTGACGCCCGGGGCGATGAAGTCCACCTCGGGGCCGCGGCTCGAGAAAGCCGCGATCGCCGACCCGTTGCAGAGCTTCGGGTTCTCGTCGCCGCCCTCGGGGCAGAGCGCCGACACGGCGATGGCGCTCTCGTAGGCGGCCGGGAAGTTCACGGCCTTGCCGTCGTTGCCGGCCGCGGCGATCAGCGGGATGTCCGCGCTCGCCAGCTGGTTGACGGCCATCTCGAAGAGCTGGTTGCCCTGCGGCGCGCCCAGGCTCATGTTGACGACTTCCATGCCGTTCTGCACGCACCACATGATGCCGCCGAGGATGGCGAACAGGGAGCCCTGCCCGTCCTTGGTGAGCACCTTGATGGCGTAGAGGTTCGCCGCCGGCGCGACGCCGACGGTGCCGTTGTTGTCGAGCGCCGCCGCGATGATGCCGGCCACGTGCGTGCCGTGCGAGTGGTCGTCGGCCCAGGGCTGCTTCGAGTCGATGGCGTTCGTGCCGCCGACGATGCGCCCCGAGAACTCGGGGTGCGTCGGGTCGATGCCGGTGTCGACGACGCCGACCTTGACGCCGCGGCCCATGTTGCCGCGGGCCCAGGCGGCCGGCGCGTTGACGCGGCGCACGCCCCACTGGACCTCTTCGGCCTTGCCGACCTTGTCGCCGAGCTTCGGCAGGCGCTTCAACACCGCGCCCACCGAGGGGAGCGGGACCTGGCGCAAGGACGCCGCCTCGGCGTCGAGCCAGTAGCGCCACTCGTCGTGGCCGACCGCCAGAACGCCGAATTCGGACTTGAGGGCCGCCACGGAGGGGAGGGACTTGCCCGCCTGAGGCCGGACCACGAGCGCGTTCAGCGGGGCCCAGTCGCGGATGACCTCGAGCCCGTGCTTGGCCGCCAGCGCGGCCTTGTCCGCCGCGGGGACGGACTTGTCGAAGACGACCATCATGCGGTCCTGCACGCCCGCCTGGTCGAGGGCGACTTCCGCCCGGACCGGGGAGCCCAGCGCCGCCAGAGCCAACGCCACCACCACCCATTGTCTCATCGCACCACCTCTTGCCGGGCCACCACAGCCCGGGAAATCCTACGGCGGGACGATAGCACACTCTGGGCCTTTAGGCCTACTATCTTCTTAGGCCTTTTGGGCCGATGACTTTTGGAAGTGGAGGAGCAGCACGCCCGCCAGCACCACGCCCGCGCCGGCGGCCTCGGAGGGGCGCGGCCAGCGCCCGAAGAACAGCTGGTCCAGCACGAGGGTGACGACGGGCATCACGTAGGTGACCGCGCTGGCGCGCAGCGAACCCCAGTCCCGGATGAGCCGGAAGAAGATGAGGAAGGCGACCGCCGTCGAGGCCAGCCCCAGATACGCGACGGCGCCCCAGGCGGCGGGCGAGGGGGCCAAAGCCCGGGGCAGGCTGCCGGTCAGGACGGCCAAGACGACGAGGAACGCCGTCGCCGCGACCTGCTGATGGAGGACCCCGGCGTAGACGTCTACGGATTTCTCGCCGACCAGGACGCTCCTCGCGATGAGCGAACCGATGGCATAGCAGAGCGCCATCCCCAGGCAGGCGGCGACTCCTCCCAGCTCGCCGGGCCCCGGCGCGACCAAGGTCGGCCAGAAGATGAGCGCCGTCCCGGCGAACCCCAGCGCGACGCCGCCCCACGCGCGCGGAGATTTCGCCGCGGGTTCTCGGCCGAGCAGGGCCCCCAGCGTGAACGTCCACAGCGGGACGGTCCCGTTGATGAGCCCGGCCAGCCCCGCCGAGATGCTCCGCTCGCCCCAGAACAGCAGGGCGAAAGGGAAGCCCTGCGAGAACAGGCCGGTCAGCCACAGCCGCCAGCGGCCGTGCCACGGCACCGCGGTCGGTTTGTTCATCGCCTTGAGGATGACGAAGAGCCCGGTCAGACCCACGAGGACGCGCAGGGCCGCTCCGCCGAAGGGCGGGATCTCGGCCACGACGACCTTGATGGCGATGAACGACCCGCCCCAAAAGAGGGAGAGCAGGGCGAACAGGAGGTTGTTCTTCACGGGGGAGGGCATGTTACCAAAGACCCCCGACCCCCTGGGTCCAATGCCCCCTTGCCGCTGGGAGGCTCCCGGCTATCCTTAACAAGGTGATTTTCAGAGCCCTCCTCCACGCCGGGTTGGCGGCCGCGCTGGTTGCGCCCCTGCGCGCCCAGCCGGTCGGCCGCGCCGCCGCCGAAGCCAAGGCCGTGACCCCGGTGCCCTCGGTGGGCGGGTCGGTCACGGGAAGCGGTTCTTCCCTGGCCGCTCCCAAGCTGGCCCTGCCCGGCGCGCTCTCGGCCCCGACCCTGCCGACGCCCGCCTTGCCGTCGGCCTCCGCGCGTTCTTCAGCTTCCCCTCTCCCTAACCCTCTCCCGCTTGCGGGAGAGGGAAGGCTAAACGCTCTCCCTCTCCCGCTTGCGGGAGAGGGCGGGGTGAGGGCGGCCGCGCTCGTCGTCCCCGGCGCGGCGCCGGCGCAAGCGGAAGCCCCCGCCCTCCTCGGCCCCGACGGCAACCCCATCCGCTCCGCCGAAGCGGCGCGCGGCGCGGAGCAGCACGGCCGAGCCGCGCTCGGCACCCCTTCCCTAGACTCCCTCTTCGACGGCCGCTCCGCCCTGCCGCTCGACACCTCGCGAGACGGAGGCGCCTTCGATGCAGGCCTCCGGATCGGCGCCGCCCCCACTCCGGCGGCCCAAGTCCAAGCCGTCAAAGACGAGCTTCGCCGCGGCGCCGCCGCCGCGCAGTCCGTAGCCGCCCAGGCCGCCGCCGCGCGCACCTTCCAGGGCCGCGCGATGAGCTTAGACGACCCCTGCTGCGGCGTCGCGGCCCCCGTCATGGGCGTGCTGATGCGCCGGGCGGGCATCCCCGTGGACGCCGTGCAGGCCGAGTTCCACACCTTCCTCACCCGCCGCGCCGGCGACGAGGTCTACATCGTCGACCCGACCATCCGGCAGTTCTTCGGCGGCCGCAACGCGCCCGCGACGGTGCCGCAGGTCTTCGTCGGCACCTTGGGCGAGCTCGAGGCCCTCTTCACCGCGCACGCCGCGGCGAAGACGACGCGCTACGACACGCGGCGCATCTACCGCTCGGAAGCCGTCGTGAAGAACTCGCTCTTGGCCGAGGCCGAGTCGCTGGCGTCCTGGGCCGTGGGCCCGCAGAAGCTCCTCTCCCCCTCCGAGGCCGTCGAGCGCGACACCTACCGCCCGCTGGGGCGCCTGCTCGGCAAGCCGTCCTCTCCGTCCTCCGCGGCCAAGCCCGAGGAACCCCCGACTCCCAAGGAGGCCCCGAAGGGCTGGTGGGCCTCCGTCAAAGAATTCTTCTCCCCCGCCCCGAAGCCCGACGCGGCCTGGGATTCGGTCGTCTCAGCCATCGGGCCGGAGCTCGAGCGCCTGCGCGGGCTCGGAAAGACGGAGCGGCCGGAGTACCTCCGGCAGGTGGGCGACTCGGTGGTCGCCAAGCTCAAGGCCCGCCACAAGACCGAAGAGATCGGCTTCCACTACAACCTGCACGGGGGCCGGCCGGACGAGTACGTCGAAGCGGGGGGCATCCGGGCGACGATGGGCGACATCGCCCTGCAGTACTCGATGCACGGCGACCGCTCCTACAAGGTCTATTTCTTCCGCTCCTCGGGCTACAACCTCTACGATATCTTGAACGAACGCCACCCGAACCTGGTCTCCTCGCGCATGGGCGACGTGCTGATGCTCTTCAAGCTCGACGGCTACGTGAAGCACGCGCTCGAGACGGGGGTCGCCCGCAACCTGGGCGCCATCTCGGTGGACTTCGACGAGACCAAGCTCCCGCGGATGATCGGCGTCCCGAAGTCGGACTTCCTGGGCGCGCCGCTCGTGGTCTTCGGCGACGCGGGCAAGCGTCTGGGCCGCCGGCTCTCGCGCGACGAGGAGACGCTCGCGGTGATGCGCTACCTCGAGGCGGCGCTGGGCTCCGACCCGGCCCCCGAAGGCTCGACGGTCCGCGTCGGCCGGGCCCGCGTGGAGACGTCGGCGCGCATGGCGAAGGATCTGCTCAAGACCGTCGGAGACCCTAACGACAGGCCGGTGCTGGGCCTGCTCTCGCTGGCCGACAACGAGGTCCACAACTACGCCTTCTCAGAACCGGGCATGGCCAACGGGCACCGCGACCTGCTCCCACAGGGCGCCGACCCCAAGGACTACCGGGGCTTCTCTTTGTGGTTGCGCCCGGACGGAGAGGTCATCATCCGGGGCTCGGGCGGGTTCCCGGGGCCCATCACGCCGGCGATGGAGAAATCCATCCGGCGGGCCGCCGGGCTCAATTAACGGCGGAGTTTACGCGCCTCGGGCGCGTGGGTTCGAGGATTCCTCGTACGGGAATCCTCGAACCTCCTCTCCTTGAACGGCGAGAATTCTGAATCCAGGACGGTCCCATCCAAGCTCGGAAATGATTCCCAACTTAGCTTGGGCTAAGTTGAAAGTGCTTTTGAATTCACGACAATTCGAATCGTAGAACTCAAAATTAACCCACCAATTCCGGACGCGCGGGGACTCTATGAATTCTCGCTCCGCCGTTCATTGAGGGGAGGTTCGAGGATTGCGGATGTTCGCAATCCTCGAACCCACGCGCCCGAGGCGCGTAAACAGTTCCGTTCGTGATTGATCCGGGGGTCGATTACCGCAGCGACTTCGAACGCCCGTAGGAGCCCTCGCCGTACTCCCCGATGACGCGGTCCGGCGCGTCGTCCAACACCTTCGGGTAACGCAGCGGCTTCGAGCGCACCTTGGGGTTCTGGCCGTTGCGGCCCTTGGCCTTGGCGTCCATCTTCGGGGCGGGCGCGTCGAGCATGAGCTCGGGTAGGTCGGGTAAATCCTCGGAAGGCTCGGGCCCGAGCTCGTCTTCGAGCTTCTTAAGCTGCTGGGCGGCCTTGGAAAGCTGGGCTTCGGCGGCGCGGGCGGCCTCGTCGGCGGCTTCGGCGGCCTCGGTCGCCGCCTTCGCGGCCTCGTCGGCGGAGGTCTTCTCCGCCACGGCCTTGTCTACGGCCTCGCGCTTGGCCTTGTCGCGCTCGGGCTCGGGCAACGCATCCGCGGCGTCCCACTCGGGGCGGATGACGTCCTTGATCTTAGCGGCCGACCCGCCGACCTTGGTCGCCCCGCGGCGCGCCGCGCCCTTTCCCGAGATGATCTTGCCGTCGGCAGCCAGAGCCAACGCGTTGAGCTTGCCCAGCCCCTCGTCGGGGGCGGTCTCCTTCTCCAGCCGCTCGATGAGCTTCTCGGTGCGCTTGGCGGCTTCTTTAAGCCACTTGTTGGCGTTGAGGATGACCTTCTCGGAGTTGAACGGCAGGCTCAGGTCCTCGGGCGTGCCGCGCGTGCGCCGCTGGCCGAGCGCGGCGGCCACCTCCTCTTCGAGCTCCTTGGCCTTCTTGCCGAGCTGCTCCACCGCCTGCACGCGCTGCTTGGCGCGCTGAGACCAGGGCTTGGCCTTCTCGAGCTCTTTGGCGGCCCGGGCCAGCTGTTCGGCCACCGGCTGCAGGTCCTTGGCGCGGGGCTTTACTCCGGCGGAGGCCGACGCGTCGGCCTTCGGGCCCTTGGCCTCCGGCGGGTCGGTCTCCAAAGGGTCGGCGGCCTGCTTGACCGAGTCGGCCGACTCCTTGACCTTGCCGGCGTCCTCGCTCTCCCCCTGCACCGCCGGCACCAGCACGTCGCCGGCCTCGCGCAGGATGCGGCGCGCCTCGAGGAGCGGCTCGAGGGCCTTGCGCAGCTCGTCGTAGCCGTCGCGCAGGTTGTCGCGGGCGTCCTTGGCGTTTTGGAGGATCTTCCAGCGCGGCACGTCGGAGCCTTTGCGCAGGGCTTCCTGCAGGCCGTCCACGAAATGGTCGACGCCGGGCACGTCGTCTTGCCGGGGGCCGCGGTCGGCGATAAGGTCGCCCAGGTGGGCGGTCAGGCCGGGGATGTGCTTTTTGGAGGGGTCGCGCGTCCAGTCGCGCTCCTGCGGCTCCTCATAATGGTCGGTAATCGTGGGGACCCGGCCGGCCCAGGCGGGCGCGGCCAAAAGCGCTGAAATTCCCACGGAAAGCAGGCGCTTCACGATCACACCCCATTATTGGCTCGTAGGAGGTCGACGTCAAGGGACCGGGCCCCAGGAAATGGACCCAGGTTGTTGACGGCGCGGCCCGCCCGGCTATACTTCCGTCATGACGACCTGAGGCGCCGCCTGCGCAGCGGCTAGAGCGGGAGGGCCTCGGCCTTCGAGAGCAGCGCCGTGCGGCGCCGCGCCAGCTCGGCCGGCCCGCGCGCCAGGCGGCGCACGCGCCCCAGGCGCAGGGCCCCCTCCCACAGGCGCGCCGCCTCGCGCTGGTAGGCTTCGGCCAGGAGCCCGGAGGGCGCCAGAGAGAGGGCGTACCACAACGACGCCGGCCAGCCCCAGCGCGCGTGGACGAGGAGGATGAGCGCCCCGTAGAAGGACAAGAAGGCCGGGACGGCGACGAGAAGCGCGTGCGTGCCGATGCGCGCGGTCAGCGCGTCCTTGCGGTCGAGGCGGGGCACCGCCCAGGCGGTGAAGGCCAGCGGCAAGGCGCGGTGCAGAGCGCCCCAGAGGGCGACGGGGGCCAGGACCACGACGGCGACCCCGCGCAGCGCGCTGGCACGCGCGCCGAGGCGCTCTCCCGACGCGGCGCGCACCGCCGCGTCGTCCACGGCCAGGCGCGCCAGGACCCTCTCGTAGGAGGCGAGTTCGGCGGCGAAGGCCGCGGCCTCCGCGGGACGCGCCGCGTAGGCGTTCTCCACGGCCGCGGCCGTCCGGCGCCGG
>SCTT01000468.1 GCA_004322435.1 bacterium | reverse complement strand
GCCGGGGCGGGCGGCCAAAGCGGCGCGCACCACGGGGTGCCCGGGGTCCACGTCCACGGACTTGAGGCGCTCCGAACGGATTTCGACTTCGCCCGAGACCCGCTCCCGGACGATGGCGACGAGCTCGGCGGGCGGGTAGTAAGGGGTCGTGCGGATGTCGACGACCAGGCGGCAGCGGTCGGGGATGACGTTGTGCCGCGTACCGCCCTCCACCTGCGTGACCTGCAGCGAGGGGACCCCTAAGACGGGGTGCACGCGGTCGAACTTCGTCTCGGAGAGGGCCACGATGTCCTTGCCCGCGGCGTGGACGGCGTTGACGCCGACTCCCCAGGCGGAGTGGGCGGCCCGGCCCTTGGCCGTGACATGGAGGAGCAAGAGGCCCTTCTGCGCGACCGCGGGCTCGAGCCCCGTGGGCTCGCCGACCACGGCCGCGTCCACGTCGCCCAAGAGCGGCAAGAGCTCGGCGATGCCCTTGTTCGAGGTCTCCTCCTCGCAGGTGGCGGCCACGACGACGCGTCCGGCCGGGGCGTCCTGCGCGTACGCGCGCGCCGCGCCCAGCACCATCGCGGTCAGGCAGCCCTTGGCGTCGTTCGAGCCGCGCCCATAGAGCTTCCCGTCTTCCAAGAGAGACCCGTCGGCGGGCTTGGTCCAGCCCTCGCCGACCGGGACGGTGTCCAAGTGGCTCACGAGGAGCAAGGTCTTTCCCCCCTCGCCGAGGCGGCCGAAGACGTTGCGGCCCGCCCGCTGGGGTTTATAGCCGGAATCCCGCATCACCCCCTCGAGTTGCCCCGCGACGGCCTCCTCCCCGCCGCTGACCGAAGCGGTGGAGACGAGGCGCCGCAGGACCTCGAGGGGGTCGCTCACGCGGGGACGGCCTGGGGCATCGGCACGCCCTCGGGGCTGACGGGGTCGTTCTCCTTGCGGGCCACGATCATCGTCCCGGCGCCGGCGTTCGTGAAGATCTCGGTCAACAGCGCGTTCTGGCGCGCCCCGTTGATGATGTGCGCCCGGCGCACGCCGCCGCGCAGGGCCGAGAGCGCGCCCTCGACCTTCGGCAGCATCCCGCCCGACAGCAGGCCCTTCTCGCGCATCGCCTCGACCTCCGCGATGTCGCAGTAGGAGACCAGGCTCGCGGGGTTCTTGACGTCTTTTAAGATGCCGTCGGTGTCGGTGAGGATGAGGAGCTTCTCGGCGCGCAGGCCGCGCGCGAGAGCCTCGGCGATGGAGTCCGCGTTGATGTTGAACACCGTGCCCTGCGCGTCGCAGGCCAGCGGCGAGACGACCGGCACCGAGCCGCCGTCCAAGAGCTGCTTGAGGATCGCCGTGTCGACCGACACGATGTCGCCCACCAGGCCGAAGTCCACCTCGACGGGCTCCGCGCCCGGGAAGGGCTCGATGAGCTTCTTGTGGCGCCGGCGCGCGGTGATGAGGCCGCCGTCGACGCCCGACACCCCGACGGCCGGCGTCTGGTGGAGGCGGAAGGCCGAGAGGATGTCCACCGAGAGCGAGCCCGCGTAGACCATCTTCGCGACCTCGAGGGTCTGCGCGTCGGTGACGCGCCGGCCCGCGACGATGTTCGGCTCGATGCCGAGGCGGCGCTGCATCTCGGTGGCCTGGGGCCCGCCGCCGTGGACGACGACGACCTTGACGCCGACCTGGTGCAGCAGGCAGATCTCCTCGACGAGGGACTCGAGGGTCTCCCGCTTCTGGATGATGTGCCCGCCCACCTTCACCACAAAGACCTTGTCTTTGTAGAGGCGGATGTAAGGGATGGCCTGCCTTAGCGCGTGGATGGGGTCTGACATGCGTCCTCCTTGACGGCGGGGCTGCCCGCTCCGAGGAGCGTCAGCAGCACGGCTTTGGCGGTGTGGAGGCGGTTCTCGGCCTCGTCGACCACCACGGAATCCGGCCCGTCGAGCACCGAGTCGTCGACGACGACGTTCCGGCGCACGGGCAGGCAGTGCATGAAGTGGGCGCGCGCGGTGCGCGTCATCTTGGACGTCGTCACGCGCCAGCGGTCCTTGAAGGCGGGGTCCTGGCTCGGCGCCTGCCCGTAGCGCTCCAAAGAGCCCCAGTTCTTCGCATAGACGACGTGCGCGCCGTCATAGGCCGCGTCCACGTCGTCGGTGACGATGAGGCGCGAGCCGCGGGCGGCGCAGGCGGCGCGCACGCGCGCCATGACTTCCAAGTCCAGGTCGTAGCCCGCGGGGCGAGCGATGGTGACGTCCATG
>SCTT01000467.1 GCA_004322435.1 bacterium | reverse complement strand
ATGAGACGCAACCTCTGCTACCACCTCTATCCGGTCACGGGCCCCCTGTGGGGCTGGCACGTCGACCAGCTCCTCCGGCGCGCGGACGTCTTCAACGGCGGCAAGGTGGTCGTCGTGGCCACCGACCGCCGCACGGCCCCCTTCGCGGCGGTGAAGCGCCGGCTGGCGAGGCTCGGCGCGCGCGTGCTCCGGGTCCCCAACGACCCCGCGCGGGGGGAAGCCGCCCACTTCGTCCGAGGCCTTAAGCTCCTGCGCTCGCCGGCCGAAGACGAGATGACGTTCTACGCCCACGCCAAGGGCGTCACCCACGACGGCCTCAAGAGCCTGGTCATGCAGTCCTGGTCCGAGGCGATGTACGAGATGAACCTCTCGGCCGTCCCGGCCGTCGAGCGCCTGATGCGCTCGTACTCCGCGGCCGGGTGCTTCCGCCAGGAGGTCCCCCATGCCGGCTCGTGGTGGCACTACTCGGGGACCTTCTTCTGGTTCAAGCATTCCGCGGTCTTCACGCGCGACTGGACCCGCCTGGGCCGCGGGCGCTACGGCGTCGAGGGCTGGCTCGGCCGCCACGTCCCGGTCGAGGATTCGGCGAGCCTCACGCCGTACCGCCACTACGCGGACCTCTACGGCCGGGGCGCGACCCGTTCGGAGACCCGCGGCTGGCTCAAGGCCCTGCGGCGGCTGGCGCCCCGATGACCCGGACGCGGGCCGCCTATCATTGGGACCTCTTCTGGATGCTGACGCGCACCGAGTTCCGCCTGCGCGACCAGGGCACTCTCATCGGGTTTTTATGGACCCTCCTGCACCCCCTCTTCATCTTCCTGATCCTCCATGCCCTCTTCGTGCACGCCATGTCCCCCCGCATCCCCCAGTACGCTTCGCGCCTCCTGATCGGCATCGTGCAGTGGAACTTCTTCTCGACGGGCACCTCGGCCGGCCTCACGAGCCTGCGGCGCAAATCCGGCATCATCGCGAGCCACGCCTTCCCCCGCCTCCTAGTCGTGCTCTCCTCGGTCGCGGCAGTCCTGCTCTCCCATCTCCTGGAATGGGGCGTCCTCCTCGCGGGCCTCTGCGCCGCGGGGACCCTCCCCAACCCCGGCTGGCTGGCCCTCCCCTTCCTCGTCGCCGCGGAGCTCGCCCTCGTCGCGGGCGTCTCCTGCCTGCTCGCCCTCTGGGCGGTGCACCTGCGGGATCTGGAGCGCGCGTGGAGCCTGCTCCTCTACGGGCTCTTCTTCATGACGCCCGTCTTCTACACGGCGGAGGCCCTGGGCGGCGCCGCGCCGCTTCTGACCGCGCTCAACCCGCTGGCCTGGGTCATCGAGGGGACCCGGGCGGCCCTCCTCGACGGGGCCCTGCGCCCGTCGAACGCCTCCCTCGGGCTCGCGGCGGGCCTGGCCGCGTTCTGCGCGGCCGCCGGGACCTTCTTCTCGAGCCGGAGCCGGGGGATCGCCGAGCGCCTATGACCGCCCCCGCCCTCTGCGCGCGCGGCCTGGGGAAGCTCTTCCACCACCGCCTCCCGCGCTACGCCAGCCTCGCGGGGCGCCTGCGGCTGTGGACCGAGGGCGGACGCGGCTCCCTCCCCGTCTGGGCCCTGCGGGACGTCTCCTTCGAGCTCGCGCGCGGGGAATGCCTGGGCGTCGCCGGGCCCAACGGCTCGGGAAAGAGCACCCTGCTGGCTCTCCTCGCCGGCATCCTCGAGCCCACCGAGGGCTCGGTGAGCGTCGCCGGCCGGGTGAGCACCCTCATCAACATCAACGCCGGCCTCCAGCCGGACCTGAGCGTCTCAGACAACGTCGAGATCTTCGCCGTGCTGATGGGCCTGCGCCGCCGCGAGGCCCTGCGCCGCGTCCCCGCCGTCCTCGAGTTCGCGGGGCTCTCGGGCCTGGCCGAGGTCCGCATGGGCGAGCTCTCCACCGGCCAGGTCGCCCGCGTCGCCTTCTCCGCCGCCGTCCACGCCGACCTCGACGTCCTCCTCGTCGACGAGGCCCTCTCCGTGGGAGACGCCGCGTTCCAGGAGAAGTGCCGCGGCGCCTTCGAGCGCCTCCGCGGCGAGGGCAAGACGATGGTGGTCATCTCCCACGACGAGGGGCTGCTGCGGGGCCTGTGCACCCGCATCCTGCGCCTCGACGCGGGCCGGGCGGCGGCGCTCGAGGCGGTCGGATGAGCCCGAAACCCGTCTCCGTCGTCCTCCTCTGCCGCGACCGCTGGGCGGACACGCTCCGCTGCCTGCGCTCGCTCAAGCGCCATACCGACCCGCGGCTCTACGACCTCCTCGTCTACGACAACGCCTCGCGCGACGCCACCCCGGCGGGCCTGAGGCTCCTGGCGCGCGGCTGGCCGGAGCTGCGCGTCGTCACCAACCGCCGCAACGTGCCCTTCGCCGCCGCCGTCAACCGCGGCGTCCGCCAGACGCGCGGGCGCCACGTCCTCTGGCTCAACAACGACACCGTCGTGGGACCCGGCTGGCTTGAAGGCCTCCTGAAGGCCGTCGCCCCCCAAGACGTCGCGGCGGCGGGGCCGATGACGGACCACATGGCCCCGCCGCGGCAGCTCGGAGCCGCGCGCCCGGGGGCCGGGACGGCGTCGACGCCGATCCTGGGCGGCTTCTGCCTGCTCGTCAAGCGCGCGGCCGTGGAGGACGTCGGCCCCCTCGACGAGCGTTTCCTCTGGGGCTGGGAGGACGTGGACTACTGCCTGCGCCTGCGCCAGGCCGGCTGGCGGCTCGTCCTCGCGCGCGGCGTCTTCGTGAGCCATGTGGGCAACCGCACCATCGACGCGATGCCCGCGGCGGGCCGGCGCCGGACGGACCTGGCCAACCGCGTCCTCATCCAGGAGAAATGGCCGACCGGCGGCGCGCTGGGCGACGACGTGCGCGACCTGATCCGCCGCTCGCCGGCCCCCTGGCACCCGCCGGGGACCGCGGCCTCCGTCATCGTGGCCTGCCGCGGCGGCGCGGCCGCGGTCCGCGCCTGCTTGGAGTCCCTTCGCCGCGGCGCCCCCCGGACCCCTTTCGAGGTGCTGGCCGTGGACATGGCCGACGACGGCCGGACGGGAGCCCTCCTTCACCGCCTCGCGGCCCGGCGCGCGGGCCTCAGGGTCCTGGGTCCCTGGGGCCCGGTGGGCGCGCCTGAGGCGCTCAACCGAGCCGCCGCCCTGGCCCGCGGCGAGTTCCTCCTCTTCCTCGACGACGGCGTCCGGGCCGAGCCGGGCTGGTTGAGCGCCCTCCTCGCCGCCGCCGCCGCCCGGACCGAGCCCGCCGTCGTCGAGGAAGAGGAGGAACTCGCCGCGGGCCAGGGCGGCGGCTCGGTTGAGCGCCTCAGGCGCGCCCACCGGGCCCC
>SCTT01000466.1 GCA_004322435.1 bacterium | reverse complement strand
GGCCAGCTTGCCGAAGTCGAACTGGCCGCCCGACACGTGGCGGGCCAGGTTCACCGAGCCCAGGTTGCAGACCGCGGTCTCGCCGTCGCTGTTGACCTCGAGGATCTCGGTGCACAGGTTCGAGGAGTGGACCACGTTGCCGGGCTTCGCGGTCTGGTTGGCCGTGCGGTTCGAGACGTCCTTGAACGTCATCCAGCCGTTGCCCGTCTCGGCCAAAGTGCGCATCATGCGCCCGTAGAGCTCGCGGGCCTTCACCTGCTTGAGCGCCAAACCCTTGGCCTCGGCCTCGGCGTAGGCCGCCTCGAACTCCGCGCCCCACAGGTCCGGGAAGTGCGGGACGTCGCGCGGGTCGAAGAGCGACCACATCCCGTCTTCGTTGGCCCGCCGCATGAACAAATCCGGGATCCAGTTGGCCAGGTTCAAATTGTGCGTGCGCCGCGCCGGGTCGCCGGTGTTGTCGCGCATCTCGAGGAACTCCTCGATGTCGGCGTGCCAGGTCTCGAGGTAGACGCAGCAGGCGCCCTTGCGCTTCCCGCCCTGGTTGACCGCGGCGACGGAGGCGTCCAAGGTCTTGAGCCAGGGGATGATGCCGTTGGACTTCCCGTTGGTGCCCTTGATGAGCGACCCGCGCGCGCGGATGCGGTGGTAGGCCAGCGCGATGCCGCCCGAGAACTTCGAGAGCTGGGCGACTTCCTTATACCGGTCGTAGATGGACTCGAGCTCGTCTTTGGGCGAGTCCACCAGGTAGCACGAGGACATCTGCGGATGGCGCGTGCCCGAGTTGAACAGCGTCGGCGAGCTCGTCATGTAGTCGAAGGAGGAGAGCAGGCGGTAGAGCTCGAGCGCCTCGGGGACGGTGCGCGCCAAGCCGCAGGCGACGCGCAGGAAGAAGTGCTGGGGCGTCTCGATGACCTGGCGGGTGCGCGGGTGGCGCAGCAGGTAGCGGTCGTAGACCGTGCGCAGGCCGAAGTACTCGAAGAGGGCGTCGCGGGAGTCGTCGACGCAGTCGTTGAGCTTGCGGCTGTTGGCGGAGACGAAGGCCGCCGCGCCGTCGGCGACGAGCCCGAGCGCGTGGCCGGCGGCCACCGACTGGGAGAAGGAGTGGATGTTCTGGTTCGAGACCTCCTTCGAGACGTACGCGCTCAGCAGGCGCGCGGCCAAGAGCGAGTACTCGGGTTCCGAGGCGATCAAAGACGCCGCGGTCTGGATGGAGAGGCCGTCGAGCTCGCGGGAGGTGGCGCCGTCGTAGAGGCCGCCGATGGTGCGGGTGGCCACGCGCATCGTGTCGACCGCGGAGAGGCCCTCGGCGGCGCGGGCGACCGCGCGGACGATCTTGTTGACGTCGACGGGCTCCAGGGCGCCGTTGCGCTTGCGCACGCGCATCGCGACGGGAGCGGCGTCGGCCGGAGAGGGGGGTTGGGGCGGGAGGGTCTGGTCGGCGGCGGTCGGCTGGTTCGTCTGCATGGCGTCCTCTCTCTGGTGCGTCTCGGCGCGCCTAAAGAGATAACGCCACGGTCACGCCCCCCGTCGGGGCGGCCGCTCTTCGGCGACGACGCGACGTCGGCAGGTATCGGACTCGCGGGCGGTCGGCCGGCTCACCGTTGCGGGGCAGTCCCGGGTTTTCACCGGGTTCCCTTCCGACGTCGACAGCGACTATACCCGCAGACGCCGGCAAAAGTCAAATCCTCAGGCGTAAAGCGTCTTAACGGCACTTGATGGACTCCGGGCGCCGGTCCCCGCCGCCGTCGGAAAACGGGGCCGCGGAGTGCTATGATTTGTCTATGAAGAAAATCACCGCCCTGCTCGCCCTGCTCGTCGTCGTCTGCGCCTGCGCCCCCAAGAAGACCGTGCGCAAAGGCTCCTCCGCCGACGGCGACTACTCCGGCGAGGCCGGGGGTCCGCGCTTGGCTTACGCGAAAGGCGAGGACATGCCCGAGGCCGACATCCGCGAGACCGAGTTCAAGGCGGCCGGCCCCGAGGTCAAGACCATCTTCTTCGAGTACGACCAGTACGGCCTGAGCGCCGAGGCCACCGAGGCCCTGCGCGGCAACGTCGACTGGCTCAAGCGCACGGGCTTCAAGGTCCTCGTCGAGGGCCACGCCGACGAACGCGGCACCGCCGAGTACAACCTGGCGCTGGGCCAGAAGCGGGCCAAGACCGTCCGCGAGTACTATGTGCGCTCGGGCGTCGCCGCGACTTTGGTGGGGACCATCTCCTACGGCAAGGAGCGCCCCGACTGCACCGGCGACTACGACAGCTGCGGCCCCAAGAACCGCCGCGCCGTCACCTTGGTCGCCCCGCAGAAGTAACCCGTGGCGGAAACGTTGCGAACCGTGCTTCTAAGAGGAGGGTCTATGCGCCATATTTGGCTGACGGTGTTGGGCCTGGTCGTCATCGGCTGCGTTTCCGCGCAGAAGGCGGCGGCGGGGGATGAGAAGGCGAAGGGGGCCGAGAAGGCCGCCGTCGCCGAGGTCAAGAAGGAAGCGGCGGCCGAGAAGAAGGAAGCCGCCGTCGAGAAGAAGGAAGGCGCCGAGGAGGCCAAGGAAGGCAAGGAAGCCTCAGAGTTCATCGTCTTCGACAAGGCCAAGATGGGCAACGTCAAGTTCCCCCACAAAGCGCACGCCGAGATGAACGGCGGCTGCGCCACCTGCCACGAGGGCAAGGAGCCCGTCTTCAAGCAGGAGCGCTCCAAGGACCCGCTCAAGATGGCGGAGATGTACGCCGGCAAGTCCTGCGGCACCTGCCACGACGGCAAGAAGCTCAACAAGGACGGCAAGCCGATCTTCGCCACGAAGGGCGGCTGCATGAAGTGCCACAAGAAGTAGGCGCGTAGACACAGCGCCGTCAGACCGGGCCCGGCTACTCGCCGGGCCCGGTCTTCATTTCGGAGGGTTTGAGCGAGCGGGAGATCTCGAGCATGTCGGCCAAGGTCGTCTCGTCGGGCGCGGCGCCCCCGGCGGGCGGGCAGAACTCGAGGGTCACGTCCTTGGACCCGGCGCGGAACGCGCCGCGCACGACGCCGTCGGCGGCCCGGCGCAGCCCGTTTCCGGCGGGGAGCGGGTCCCCCCAAGGCGTCGGCCCGCTGCCCGGGGCCGTCTCCCAAACGAGGAGGCGCCAGCCGGAAGCCGTCCCGACGGTCAGGGCCGGCCCGACCGGGCCGCCGCCCCGGGACACGAGCCTCCAGTCGAGGCGTGTGTTCCGGAACGACAGGGAGTACTCGCCCGCCGGGGACGCCAGCGTGGCGCCGGGGATGGTGACGCTCGTCCAATTGAACGCCGGCACGAGGAGCACCGAGCCCGTGAGGCGGTACTCGGCGTAGAGCGCGCCCGCGCCCAGCAGGGCCGCCCCGAAATAGTAGGGGAGCAGGCGCGCGACGCGCCCCAGCCAGCTTCTCCTCTCTTTCATGCTTTCCATATTACCACCGAAACGGCGCCCTCAACGCCCCCCGGACGGCACCGCCAACAGCGGGATGGGGCAGTGACGGAGCACGCGCTCCGCCGTCGTGCCCAGCAGCATGTCCTTCCAAAACGACTTCCGGTGCGCCGCGAGGATGAGGAGGTCGTGGCGCCCCGAGCCCGCCTCGTCGACGATGCAGCGCACGGGGTTGCCGAAGCGCACGAGGCCCCGCACGCGCGCGGCCCGGCCGCCGGCGGCCCGGCGCAGGGAATGCTCGAAGCGGCGGGCCTTCACCGCGTCCTCCCGCTCCTCGGCGACGAAGAGCGCCGACACGCGCCCGTCGAAGTCCTCCGCGAGGGCGGCGGCGACGCGCAGGGAGCGCGCCGCGTAGGGCGCCATGTTGAACGGGACGAGGATGCGCGCCGGGCGCTCGAGCCGCGAGCCGGGCGGCAAGGTCAGCACCGGGACGCGGGCGTCCCGGACGACGGCCTCGGCCACCGAGCCGTAGACGACGCGCCTCACGCCCGTATAGCCGTGCGTGCCCAAGACGACCAGGCCGTAGCGCCCCGAAGCGGCCAGCTTCGCCAGCGCGGCCTCCGGAGCCCCCTCGACCAAGCGGATGCCCGTCGGGACCTCCTTGATGCGCGCGGCCAGCTCGGCCAGCCGCCCGCGGGCCCAGGCCTTGAACTCCTTCCAGTCGTCGCGCAGGGTCACGAGGCCTTCGCCGCCGTAGAAGGCCGGCGAGCGCTGGGTCAAGACGCAGACGAGCTGCAGTTCGCCCCCGACGACGCTCGCCAGGGCTTCGGCGGCCTCCAGGGCGTTCTCAGCGGGGTCGCTGACGTCCACGGCGACCAGAATGGACTTGGGGCGCAGCTGCATGGGGCCTCCGGCGTCTCCCTAGAAGCCACGCAACGTTCCCGCCCCGGCGTTAACGTTGCATGGCGTCTTTATGAAGGGGAGGCCGCCATGGAACGGAACGAGGTGTTGCTGCGCTTCTTGGGAAGCCAGGTCTTCGAGAAGCCCGAGACCCGCCCGGAGCCCGGCGAACGGGCCTTCGTGACCATCTCGCGCCAGGCCGGGGCCGGCGGCCGGACGATGGCGACGGCCCTCCTCGACGAGTTCGGCCGCCGCGGCTCGCCCGCTCTGGCCGGCTGGCAGTGGGCGGACCGGGACGTCTGCGAGAGCCTCGCCGCCGACCCGCGCCTGCACACCTCGCTCGAGGCCCTGCTCGACGAGCACTACCGCGGCCGCCTCGAAGACTACCTGGCGCAGGTCATCAGCGGCGCCGCGCCCCAGTTCAAGCTCCACCAGGCCCTCTTCGCGACGATGCGCTCGTTGGCCGCGGTCGGCAAGGTCGTCCTCGTCGGCCGGGCCGGCGTCTGCGCGACCCGCGGCATGCCGGGCGGCGTGCACATCCGCCTGGTCGGCTCGCGCGGGGCGCGCGTCGAGCGCGTCGCGCGGCGCTTCGGCTGGGACGGAACGAAGGCGGAGAGATGGGTCGACGAGCAGGACCGCTCGCGGGCGGCCCTCGTCAGGGAATACTTCGGACAGAACATGGACGACCCGCTGCTCTTCGACGCGGTCATCAACACCGACTCGGTGCCCGCCGCCGCCGCGGCGGCCGCCGTCGCGGACCTCGTGCTGGCGCGCCTGCGCATGCCGCTGCGCAGTTGACGGGCCGCTCCGATTCGGCGACACTGCCGTGCATGCCCGACCCCGAAGCCGCCCTCCTCGCGCGCAGCCGCGCCGGCGACCCCGCCGCCTTCGCGGGGCTCGTGCGCCGCTACGAGGACCGGATGTACCGGCTCGTGCGCAGCGTCTGCGTGTCCGCCCCCGCCGAGGCCGACGACGTCTACCAGGACACGTTCCTGACGGCCTACAAGAAGCTCTCCGCCTTCCAGGGCCGCTCCGAACTGGGCACCTGGCTCTACCGGGTCGCCGCCAATCTGTGCTTCATGCGCCTGCGCGCGAAGAAGGCACGGGCCGCCTCCGCCTTGGAAGACTCGGTCCCCGACGGGGCGCCGGGCCCGGAGGAGGCGGTGCGCAAGAAGGAGCTTTCCGAGGCGGTGACCGCCGCCCTGGCCTCCCTCCCGCCCGAGCACCGGCTGGCCGTCGTGCTGCGCGACGTCGAGGGCCTCTCCGCCGCCGAGACCGCCCGCGCGCTCAAGATCTCCATCCCCGCCGTCAAATCCCGCCTGCACCGCGGCCGCCTGGGCTTGAAGGCCAAGCTGGCCGGCTTCGCCGAATCCCGCAAGAGCTGAGCCCTCCCGGTTCCTGGGCCTACGCGACCATAACGAGCTTCGCGGGTCCTGTCCCTGCGGGCGCCTCCGTCCGCTCCCCCGGACCCGTGAACCTTGACGGTTCCCCCGCGACAAGCGCGGGGGCCCCCTCCCACGGGGTCGCTGCCGGACGCGCCCTCCGGGACACCCGCCGTTTCTCTCACAGCATCGCTCTAGGCCGTTCACGGGCTCCGGGCCGTGCGGGGGCGGGGCGGAGGGCGCGTGCGGCGGCGCGCCTTGGCATACAGCGCGCCGCCGCCCCGAGGGCGCCTTCAAACGGCGCCCGGCGACCGGAGCTCCGCCCCCGCACGGACCGGAGCCGCATGCTGAATCCTTTTCGGCCCCCCTCGCATCTAAAGGGCGGAGGACACATGAAGACCCTGGCTCTCATCCTGCTCTGCTCGCTCCCCGCCCGCGCCGAGGGCGGCGCGCTGACCGCCTTCGTGGAGAAGGCCTTGGCGCGCGACCCCGCGGTCGCCGCCGCCCGCGCCGCGGCCGACGGCGCGCGCGCGCGCCGCGCCGAGACCGCCGCGCTGTCCTGGCCGCGCCTCTCGGCCAAGGCTTCCTATATGAGGAGCGACGACCCCCTCTTCGCGTTCGGGGCCATCCTCGAGGAGCGCTCGGTGGAGGCCTCGCACTTCGGCCTGGGCTTTCTGCGCGAGCCGGGCTATCGCACGCGGACCACGGGCGCGCTCGAGGTCGGCGCCCCGCTCTTCACCGGCTTCCAGCTGAGCGCCGCCCGCCGCCAGGCCGGTCTCGGCGCCGACGCCGCGGCGGCGGGCCTCAGGGCGCTGACCGAGG
>SCTT01000050.1 GCA_004322435.1 bacterium | reverse complement strand
CTCTCGCGGGAGACCGGCAAGCCCATCGCCCAGGCCCGAAACGAGGTCAACGCCCTCCAGGGGCGGCTCGAGTTCTTCCTCAAGGAGACCCCCGCCCTCCTCGCCCCTGAAGCCGTGCGCGACGCGGGCGGGACCGCCGAGGCTGTCACCCACGAGCCGCTCGGCGTCGTCCTCAACATCTCGGCCTGGAACTACCCGTACTTCGTGGGCTCGAACGTGTTCATCCCGGCCCTGCTGACGGGCAACGCCGTCCTCTACAAGCCCTCCGAGTTCGCCGCGGAGACGGGCGGCAACATCCGCCGTCTTCTCCTGGAGGCGGGCGTGCCCGCCGGCGTGTTCCAGCTCCTCTCCGGCGGCGGGCGCGTCGGCGCCTGGGCGCTCGAAGAGCCGGTGGACGCGGTCTTCTTCACGGGCTCGAACGCGACGGGACTCAAGGTGGCCGAGGCGGCGGCCAAGCGCCTCATCAAGTGCCAGCTCGAGCTCGGCGGCAAGGACCCGGTCTACGTCGCCGAAGACGTAGACCCGGCTCAGGCCGCCCCCGCGGTGGCCGACGGCGCCTTCTACAACTGCGGCCAGAGCTGCTGCGCGGTGGAGCGCGTGTACGTCCACGAGAAGGTCTACGACCGCTTCCTCGCGGCCTTCGTCGCGGCGGTCAAGGGCTTCAAGGTCGGCGACCCCGCCGACCCCGGCACCTACATCGGGCCGCTGACGCGGCCCGCGCAGGTCGCGGTGCTCGAGGCCCAGGTGAAGGACGCGGTCCGGAGGGGCGCGCGGCTCCTCGTCGGCGGGAAACGCCTGGCGCGCCCGGGGAGCTGGTTCGAACCCACCGTCCTCGACCGCTGCACCCACGCGATGTCCTTGATGCGCGAGGAGAGCTTCGGGCCCGTCATCGGCCTCATGAAGGTGCGCTCGGACGACGAGGCCGTGCGGCTGATGAACGATACGACCTACGGCCTCACTGCGGGCGTCTACACGAAGAGCCGCGCCCGGGCGGAGCGCCTCCTCAAGCGGGTGGACGCCGGCAGCGCCTACTGGAACTGCTGCGACCGCGTGAGCCCCTATCTGCCCTGGTCGGGCCGCCGCGGCTCCGGGGTGGGCCTGACTCTGTCTAAAGCCGGCATCTCGGCCTTCCTGCGCCCCAAGGCATGGCACCTGCGGCCCTCCTAGCTCTCGCGGCGCTCGTCGCCGCGGCGGGTCCCCTGTCGGGGCGGGCACCCTCGGCCGAAGAGGTCGCCCTGAGCTCGGCCACCCTCGCCTATAAGAACGCGCTCGAGCGCTACAACGGCTACGTCGTCTTAAACGGCTCCGTCCAAGACGAGACCGCGGTGTCGTTGCATGCCGCCAAGGAGAACGCCCGCCGGGCCATGGTCCGAGCCGAGCAGGCCGCGGGCCAAAAGCACGCCCGCATCGGGACGACGGACGGCCCTCTCGTGGAGCCGGCGCCGCTGCCCGCGCGGGTCCCGGAGGGCGCGCCGCCGCGCGTGGCTCCCGCGGGCCGCGGGGCCGTCCTCGCCGGCGGGCTCGTCATCGGCGGAGCCCTGCTCGGGGTGGGCGGCTACGGCTGGTGGAAGCGCCGGCCGCGGATGCTGACCTGCCCCGGCTGCGCGCGCAAGCTCAAGGTGCCGGGGCGGGGGCTTAAGACGCGCTGCCCCAAGTGCAAGAAGGTCTTCGACGCGTAGTCATTTACGCGCCTCGGGCGCGTGGGTTCGAGGATTCCTCGTACGGGAATCCTCGAACCTCCTTTCTTTGAACGACAAAAATCCTGAATTCAGGACGGTCCCATCCAAACTGAGAATGGTGATACATTCTTGTTTTATGGAAAACGGACCCTCATAGACGCCTTGGATAGAAACGTCCAGAATCCCCAATTCGGGCCGTTCATGGAGAGGGACTTCGAGGATTGCCGCCGTTTGGCAATCCTCGAAGGCACGCGCCCGAGGCGCGTAAATAGCTCCGTGTCCTACCAGCTCTTCTGACGCTGCCCGGCCTTGAGCTTCAGGTAGCGCCACAGGTCTTCCAGGTCCTTGTCGGAGAGGCTCTCGTGGTCGGGCATCTGCCCGAACCGGAAGGACGACGGCTTCCGGATGAAGGCCTTCAGCTGGTCCTTCGGGCGGTACTCGGTCACCGACTGGGGGGAATTGAGGTCCGGCCCCACCTTCCCGCCCTCCTGGTCCAGGCCGTGGCACTTCACGCAGTCGAGCCGAAAGAGCTTGTAGCCGCGGGCCTCGGGGGAGTCTCCCTTGACCCCGCGCGGGGCCAGCCCGGGGTAGACGTCCTCGAAGCGCGCGGTGTCGAGCGCGACCACCTGCCAGGGCCAGGCGTAGCCCTTCTCGGGGGTCTTGCCGCCCTCCCAGACGAGGAAGAACGGGCCGGGGTCCACGGCGCGCTTGCCCACCGGCTCCCAGCGCGGCGCCCGATCGTGGTCGCGGAAGGCCAGCCAGGCTCCGCCGGCGGCCAGCTTCGCCGCGGCGACGTGGGCTTCGTAGCCGTCCGAGGCCTTGAACGTCACTTCGCCGCCGTCCACCTCGCGCCAGCCGCGCCCGTAAAGAGCGTCGAGGAGCGGCGCGGCGGGGAAGGCTTCGTAGGCCTTGGCGCGCCCATCGAGGAAGGGGTTCTCGATGACGACGCGGCTCGTGGCCACGCGCGCCGAGAGCTGGGCCGCGGTGCCGGACGCGACGGCGACTCCTTTGGCCCGCGCCTCGAGGACGGGCTGCGCGGCGGCGGGCGAAGTTAGGACGGCGGCGAGGAGGACGCTTCTCATGTGGGCTCCTGGAGGGTGCGCAGGAAGTAGAGGTAGTGCCGCGCCCAGAGCTTGATGCGCTGCTCGAGGTCCGCGGCGGCGGAGTGGCCGCCTTCGGTGTTCTCGTAATAGAGGACGGGGTGCCCCTGCTCGCGCATGCGCGCGACCATCTTCCGGGCATGGCCGGGGTGGACCCGGTCGTCCTTGGTGGAGGTGTAGAAGAACGCGCGCGGGTACCGGACGCCGGCCTTCACGTTCTGGTAGGGAGAATACCCGAGGAGGGCCGGCCGGACCGTCGGGTCCTCGGGGTCGCCGTACTCGCCCATCCAGCTGGCCCCGGCCAGCAGCTTGTTGTAGCGGAGCATGTCGAGGAGGGGGACCGCGCAGGCCACGGCGTTGAAGAGCTCGGGCCGCTGGACCATGACCGTGCCGACGAGGAGCCCGCCGTTCGAGCCGCCGTAGATCCCGAGGCGGCGCGGCGAGGTCAGCTTGCGCCGCGCCAGGTCGGCGGCGACGGCCGCGAAGTCGTCGAAGGCCTTCTGGCGGTTGACGGTCAGGGCCGCGCGGTGCCAGGCCGGGCCGAACTCCCCGCCGCCGCGGATGTTGGCCACGGCGTACGCGCCTCCGCGCCCGAGCCAGACCTTTCCCGCGGCGCCCAGATAGTCGGGCGTGTTGCTGGCCTCGAAGCCCCCGTAGCCTTCGAGGATGAGCGGGAAGCCGCCGGGCGGAGGGCTTCCGGCGGGGCGGACGAGGAAGTAGGGCACGCGCGTGCCGTCGGCGCTGACCGCTTCGAGCTGTTCCACGCCGAGGCCGGCGGGGTCGAAGCGCGCGGGGAGGCTCTTCACGGGCCGCGGCCGCCCGTCCTCGAGGGCGTAGACGGAGGGGGGGACGAGGAAGCTCTCGTAGGACACGAACACGCGGTCGTCGAAGTCGTCGGCCGCGGCGACGCCGGCGCTGCCGTTGTCGGGGAGGGCGACGGGCTCCGCGGCCCACCCGGCCGCCGTCCGGCGCAGGCGCTCGACGCGCCCCTTGACGTCCGCGAGCGAGACGACGTACAGGGTGCTCGAGGCGATGGCGACCCCTTGGATGCTCCGGCGGGCGGAGGGGGCGCTGACGAGCTCGAGGGCGGACTCGGGGGCCGGGCCGGTGCGCGTCGAGAAGGGCAGGGCCACGACGGACCCCGCCGGGAAGCTCGCCGCGGCGGTCTTCCACTCGCTGCGCAGCAAAGACAGCAGGCGCCCGTCGAAGAGGCCCTGGACCCGGGCGTCTTTGGGGAGGGGGACCAGGACGGGGCGGCCGTCGGGGCCCAGCCAATAGAGCTCGGTGTCGTAGCGGGTGATGGAGCGGTAGAGGAAGGCCGCCCGGGCGTCGGGGCGGTGCACCGTCCAGGGCCAGACCCCGACGTCCGTCGTCGAACCCTCGAAGACCGTCCAAGCTCCGGCCAGGGCGCCGCCGCGCGCGAGGCGCTTGACGACGCGGGGGTAGCCGGAGTCCGTCATCGAGCCGGGTCCGAAGTCCGTCCCGACCAGCACCTGGCCCTCGTCGACCCAGGACACGTCGGACTTGGCCTCGGGCAGCGAGAACCCGGCGGGCAGGAAGCCCTTGGCCTCGGCGTCGAACTCCCGCACGACGACGGCGTCCTTGCCGCCGCGCGAGAGGGAGACCAGGCAGCGGCGGCGCTCGGGGGGCAGGCAGTCGGCCCCTTTGAACACCCAACTCTCCTTCTCCGCCGCCGAGAGGGCGTCGACGTCGATGAGGGTCTCCCACGCGGGCTCGGGCTTGGCGTACTCCTCGAGGGTCGTGCGCCGCCAGAGCCCCTTCGGGTGCTCGGCGTCCTGCCAGAAGTTGGTGATGCGGCCGGCCGCCAGCGTGGGCCAGGGGATGCGGTCCTTGGCCGTCATGATGGCGCGCAGCTCGCCGGTGACGGCCGCGGCCCGGGGGTCGGCGTCGAGCTCGGAGAGCGCCTCGCGGTTGCGCTCGCCCACCCAGGACAGGGCCTTCTCCCCTTCGACCTCCTCGAGCCACAGATAGGGGTCGGCGGGAGGCGCCTCGGCGGCGGCGGGGCGGGCCAGGAGCGCGGCGAGGAGGAGGAGCTTCATGGGGGCATCGTAGCAATCGGGGCGCAGGCTTGACTCTTTCCCCCCGGCAGGGCATCCTTGGGGGCATGGCGCACGACTCCACGTCCCACGTCTGGCAGTCTCTGTTCGCGAACCTGGCCATCGCGGTCGCCAAGGGGGTCGCGGCGGCGGTGACCGGGTCCGGCGCGATGCTGGCCGAGACCATCCACACCGCCGCCGACTGCGGCAACCAGGTCCTGCTCCTGGTCGGCATCCGGCAGTCGCGCCGCCCTCCCGACGCGAGCCATCCGCTGGGCTACGGCCGGCGGCTCTACTTCTGGTCCTTTATCGTCGCGCTGATGCTCTTCTTGGGCGGCGGGGTGTTCTCCGTCTACGAGGGCCTGCACAAGTGGGGCCATCCCGAGGCCATCGAGAGCGTCGCGCTCGCCGTCGGCATCCTGCTGTTCTCCTTGGTCCTCGAGGGCTGGGCCCTGTACGGCAACGTGGTCGAGATGGGCAAACGCCGCGGGCCCATCCCCTTCTTCGACTACCTCCGCATGACGAAGGACTCGGACCTGGTCGTGGTCTTCGGGGAGAACGCGGCGGCCGTGCTGGGCCTGGTCTTCGCGCTGGCGGCCGTGGGGGCCGCCTCGGCCACCGGCGACCCGCGCTGGGACGCGGCGGGCAGCGTCGCGGTCGGCGCGGTGCTCGTCGCCGTGTCTGTGTTCCTGGCCGTCGAGGTCGAGTCGCTCCTCATCGGCGAGAGCGCGGACCCCGACCTGGAGGCCGCCGTCGCGCGGGCCGCGGCCGCCGACCCGCGCCTGCGGAAGGTCTACGAGGTGATCGGCGTGCAGCAGGGCCCGGGCGAGACGCTGTGCGCGCTCAAGGTCCGCTGCGACCCGGCGCTGACGGTCGGCGAGCTCCACGACGCCATCGAGGGCTTCGAGGCGCGCCTGCGCAAGGACCGGCCCGGGACCAAGTGGGTCTTCATCGAGCCGGACCTCTCAGGCCAGTAGCTTCTCCAAGACCGCCTCGTCGAAGCCGACCGCGCCTCCCTTCTCCGCCAGGACGAAAGGGCGCTTGACCAGGTTGCCGTTCTTGGCCAAGAGACCCAGCGCCTCGGCGGCCGAGAGCTTCGGCAGCTTGTCCTTCATGTTCAGCGCCTTGTAGTCGAGGCCGGAGGTGTTGAAGAGCCTCCGCACCTCGCCGCCGTAGACGGCGAGCATCTTCGAGAGCTCGGCCTTCGTCGGGGGCGTCTCGCGGATGGCGACGAGCGTGTAGGGCGTTTTGCGCGCGTCGAGCCATTTGAGCGCCTTGCGGCAGGTGCCGCAGCCGGAGTAGGAGTAGACCTTGAGTGCCATGGAACCTAGAATAACAAACATGCCGCTCCACCTCCTTGCCGTAGACGGCCTGGGCTTGGGGCTCCTGCTCGTCGCGGCCGCCGGGCTATCGGTCTTGGCCTGCGCCCTGCGCCGCGTGGCCGAGGCCGGCGGCGGCTACAAGGCCAAGGTGCTCGCCTCCGGCGTGTTCGTGTCGGGGCGGCGCTGGCAAGACCTGCTGGCCGCCGACGTCAAGCTCGACGACTACTTCATCCTGCGGTTCTTCCGGGCTTCCCTCGACCCCGCCCGCAAGCGCGTCACGGTGCGCGCGCTCGGCCTGTTCCACCCGCGCACGGCCGTCCATCGGCCGGGCCTCGGCTGCGCGCTGGCGGCGGGCTGTCCGCCGCGCCTGAGCGGTCCGGCCGAGGTCCCGGCCGGCGACGGCAAGCCCGGCCCTTGGGAGACGCTCCCCACGCCGCCCGAAGTCGAGCGCCTGGTCACGGCCGCCTTCGGCGAGCCGAATCCCGCCAAGCTCCGGCGCACGCGCGCCGTCCTCGTCGTCGAAGACGGCAAGCTCCTCGCCGAGGCCTACGCCCCGGGCATCACGGCCGAGATGCCGCTGTGCGGCTGGTCGATGTCGAAGAGCGTCCTGGCTCTCCTCGTGGGCGCGGCGCAGGGGCGGGGGTTCCTTAAGACCTCCGACTCCGCGCTGCTGCCGGAGTGGTCCGGCCCCGGCGACCCGCGCGGGACGCTGACGCTCGAGGACCTCCTGCGGATGCGCTCCGGGCTCGCCTTCGACGAGACCTACGCGAACCCCCTCTCGGACGTCACTCAAACGCTCTTCGCCCTACCCGACTCGGGCGGGGCCGCCGCGGCCAAGCCCCTCGAGAAGGCGCCGGGGACCGAGTGGCGCTACGCCAGCGGCACGAGCAACATCGTCTCGCGCGTGCTGCGCCGCGCCTTGGAGCGCGCCGGCGAGGACTATCACCGCTTCCCGCGCGCGGCGCTCTTCGGCCCGCTCGGCATGGGCACGGCGCTTTTTGAGACCGACGCGGCGGGGACCTTCGTGGGCTCCTCCTTCGTCTACGCCGCGGCCCGCGACTGGGCCCGGCTGGGCCAGCTTCTCCTTCAAGACGGCGTCTGGGAGGGGCGGCGCGTGCTCCCCGAGGGCTGGGTGAAGTTCCTCTCCACGCCGACCCCGCAGTCTCCGAACGGCTGCTACGGCGCCCACTGGTGGACGAAGGTCGCCCGCGAGATGGGCGGCGAGAGTCCGGCGGCGCTCGCGGTCCCCGCCGACGCCTTCCACGCCTTCGGACACGAGGCGCAGTGCGTGAGCGTCATCCCGTCGCGGAAGCTGGTGGTCGTGCGCCTGGGCCTCTCGGTCAAGGTCGACGCGTGGAACCACGCGGAGTTCTTGGAAGCTTTGCTGAAGCTTACTTAGCCAGGATCATCTTCCCGGCCACGAAGAGCAGGAAGACGCCGAAGATGCGCTGCAGGGTCTGCCTGGGCAGGTCCACCGCGAACTTCGCGCCGAACCAGCTCCCGACCAAGAAGCCCGCGATGATGAGGGCCGCGACCTTGAAGTCCACGTAGCCCTTCTGCCAGTAGGTGTAGGCCGCGACGATGCCGATGGGGGGCAGGAGAAGCGCCAGGCTCGTCCCCTGCGCCATCTGCTGGGGCATCCCGAAGAGGAAGACCAGGGCCGGGACGATGATGATGCCGCCGCCGACGCCCACGAGGCTGGCGAACGCGCCCGAGAGGAGCCCCAGCACGATCAGGCCGGCGGGATTGTACATGGGGGGATTATAGACCATCGGGACGGGTGCGGGCTTCGAGCTCCGAGATGAGCGCCATCGCCTCGGAGGCCGTCTCGCCGCACACCCAGCGCTGGGGCTTGAAGGCGGCGCAGACGGGGGGATAATTCGGCTTGCCCCAGAGGCCGCAGAGTCCGGCGTCGTCCAGATTGACGCACCGCACCCCCGCGGGCTTGCCGTCGGGCATGCCGGGGAGGGGGGACGCTATGGAGGGGGCGATGCAGCAGGCGGCGCAGCCGGGCCGGCAGTCCATGCGGGATGATATCATCGTGACAATGGAGAAGACCCGCCTCGCCCCTTCGCCCACGGGCGCCCTGCATCTGGGGAACGCGCGCACCTTCCTCATCAACTGGGCGCTGGCGCGGCGGCTGGGTTGGCGGATCGTCCTCCGCATCGAGGACTTGGACGGCCCGCGCGTGAAGCCCGCGGCCGTGGACGGTCTACGACGGACGCTGGAATGGCTGGGGCTCGACTGGGACGAGGGGCCGCATATCCAGTCTTCCGATTTAGAGCCCTATCGTTCGGCGATGGTGCGTCTGGTTCGCGAAGGGGCGGCCTTCCCCTGCTCCCGCACGCGCGGGGAGCTGGCGGCGGCGTCGGCGCCGCAGGAAGGGGTGCACGAGACGCGCTATCCCAAGGAGCTGCGGCCTTTAAAGTGGGCGCGTGAGTTTTCGGAGGGGGTGAATTGGCGGTTCATCGCTCCCGAAGCTCCGGTGCCGTTTGTCGACGTCTTTCATGGGCCTCAGGACGTGAACCTCTCCACCTTGGTGGGGGACTTCACCATCTGGACCAAGCGGGCCGTTCCCGCCTATCAGCTGGCCGTGGTCGTAGACGACGCGCGTCAGGGCATCACCCAGGTCGTGCGGGGGGACGATTTGTTGGACTCGGCGGCGCGGCAGCTTTTGATCTACCGCGCGTTGGGCTTGGGGCCGGAGCCGGCTTACACGCACCTGCCCTTGGTCCGGGGGCCGGACGGGAAGCGGCTGGCGAAACGGCACGGCGACAGCAGAATCGACGGGTACCGCGAGATTGGAGTTACGGCGGAGCGGGTCATCGGATTGTTGGCCGGCTGGTCGGGGCTTAAGCGGAGTCCGATGAGCGCGGCGGAGTTTCGGGATTCCTTCTCGTTGGCTGCTTTGCCTAAGGCTTCCGCGGTGTTCGCGGCGGCTGACGACGCCTGGCTGCGCGGCGGCTAGGGCTGACTGGGCCGGCTTCGTGTGAACGAGCCGCCAGGCTACCGAGACGGCTTTTTCGCCAGCTTCTTAGTCGGTGTCTTGAGGCCCTTGCGGATGGACTCCCGCATCCCGGGGATGGAAAGGAGATAGAGCGTCTCCTGAATCGAGCGCCAATCATCCTCGGAAATCAGGACCGCGCTCGAGCGCCGGCCCGTAATCCGGATCGGTACATGGGAGGACGCGGTCTGATCCAGGAGACGGCAGAGGGTCGCGCGGGCGACGCTGGCGGTCAGGCTGACCACTTCAGGGCCAACCGTTTGTGATGAACCGCGCAGTCTCTCAGGTAGAGATTGATGAGGTTCTGATATGGCATCCCAACCTCGGTCGCCAAACCCTTGAAATAAGAGACGGTCCCTTTATCAAGGCGGATGGTGATCGGCTGCTTGAGGCGAGAAGCGTAGGGGTTCTTTTCGCCCTTCATCTTCGCGAAGTCGTAATGAGCTCTCATGCTTTTGCCTCCAGTACCCTTTCTCCTCCTGTTTGTCGGCCTTACGCCGTGCTTTCTCGCGTTCGAACGGCTTTTCCTGCCGTCCCATTCGAAGCTCAATCCCGGCATATGTATGGTGTACGCATAAGGCAATTGCCGGTCAATGGGCGCTCTAGTTCAGCTTAACGCCGGGATGACCTGCGCGCGCAAACGGATTCCTTAAAAAACGCGCGCGTCAGGTCCATCCACAAGTTAGGCGGAGTCATTTCTTTTCCTCGCGCCCATCAAGCCCGACACGTTTCAATTCATTGCAAACAAGTTCAAAGCGGTCGAAATACTCCCGTTGAAACGCATCCCTAGGAAGCGCAAAGAAATCACTCGTCATACTCAATGACAGTCCCTTCGCAATTCGTTCTCCCTCAGAATGAAAATCCGCGTACAGGTCCTGTGCTGTCCCCAAGTCACCTGCATTTCGCATCCCATAATCAGCTACCCAGAGGCAGTAAACCAACCTTTCCCATTGAGTCAAACTGCTCTTTCCATCCTTCGCTTCCTTTCCAATGACCTTGTGGCCCTCTTCGAGGATCCACGTTTCATTCGCCGAAGGGACACTCATACTTCCGCCTAACAGCTGAGTAGACCGTTCCGTATATCCTGGTCAGTCATATTGGGAAAAGGGGGAAATTGGTTGGAAAAATCATAGAAGTTCAAAACGTGATATTTGATTCCCGTTAATATGCTGCAGGGCTAGTCAGCCCGCCCCTCCTCCTCCCCCTTTGTACCTCCCCCACCTCCGACTTTCAAGCCCCAATCCCCTCCTTTATAAGGGAAGCTCCCCCCGACTAACTGGGCCCTTAGCCCCTTGAACCCCCCGCACCCCCCGGCTATTCTCTTACTACCCATGCGCCCCCTCCTGCTCATCCTCTTAGCCGTCGCCGTCCAAGCCGAAGACAAGCCCGTCCTCTCCCAAGCCGGCGCCACCGCGACCCAGAGCCGCGCGTCCGCCGCCCCCGGCGGCGAACGCTCCGCCTCCGGCGCCGCCGTCGCCTTCGGCGACAAGGCCGCCCCCGGGGCCGTGGCCATCGGCAACCCGGCCTTCAAACCCGCCCCGCCCGCCGCCCTCACCGCCGCCCCTCAAGAGGCTCCCGCCGTCGCGCCCCCCGGCCCCAAGACCTACGCGGCCAAGGAAGAGGGCCCGCAGTGGGACCGCGACGGGACCATCAAGTCGGGCGCGCTCGGGATGGCCGGGGCCCTCGTCGGCTTCCTCCTGGGCGGCCCCATCGGCGCCTGCGTGGGCTTCCTCGGCGCCTTCTTCATCGGCGCGATGCTCTGGAAAGCCGGCAAGCTCTAAGCCTTGAAGTCCCCATCGCGGACTGCCGCCGTCCGGTTCATCTTCATCACCATTTTGCTCGACGCCATCGGCCTGGGCGTCATCATCCCCGTCCTGCCGGACGTCTTAAGGCGTTTTACTTCAGACCCCACGACCGTCTCCGAGCGCTTCGGCCTCTTCGTCGGCACGTACGCCTTCATGCAGTTCGTCGCCTCGCCCGTCCTCGGCGCCCTCTCCGACCGCTGGGGTCGTCGCCCCATCTTGCTGGGTTCGCTCCTAGGCGCCGGGTTCGACTACCTCTTCATGGCGTTCGCGCCGACGCTGCCCCTTTTGTTTCTCGGCCGAGTCATCTCCGGCCTCACCGGGGCCAGCCTCACGGTGGCCTCGTCGTACATGGCCGACATCTCGGACGACAAGACGCGCGCCGCGAACTTCGGGATGATCGGCGCCGGGTGGGGCTTCGGGTTCATCTTGGGCCCGATGCTCGGCGGCCTGCTCGGGGCGCTCGGCCCCAAGGCGCCGTTCTTGGCCGCTGCGGTCCTCAACAGCCTCAACTTCTTGTACGGGTGGCTGGTCCTTCCGGAGTCGCTGACCCCCGCGCGAAGGCGTCACGTGCCGCTATCGAGCCTCAATCCACTTAAGTCCATAGCGCGCATCCTGCGGCCGTCGGCGTTCCGCCCTTTGGTGGCCATCTACTTCTTGGTCTTCCTCGCCGGCCAGATCCATCCGGTCAACTGGACGCTCTACACGGAGACCAAGTTCGGCTGGACCCCCTGGCAGGTGGGGCTCTCTTTGTCCTTCGTGGGCGTGAGCATCGCCGTCGCGCAGGGGGGGCTGACCCGCCTCATCGTGCCGAAGCTGGGCGCGGCGCGCTCGTTGACCTTCGGGCTCGCCGCCTACGCGGTGTCGTTCGCGCTCTTCGCCGTCGTGTGGCGGGGTTGGATGATGTATCCGGTGGTCGCGCTGTTCTCGCTCTCCGGGGTGACGATGCCGTCCTTGCAGTCTTTGCTCGCCCGACACGTGCCGCCGGAGCGCCAGGGGGAGCTGCAGGGGAGCCTGGTGTCGATGGGGGCGCTCGCTTCCATCCTCGCGCCGCTCTTGTTCACCCGCCTCTTCGTCCACTTCACCCGGCCGGGCGCGCCGGTCTACTTCCCCGGGGCGGCCTACCTGGGGGCGTCCGTCATCTGCTGGGGGACCTTGGCCTTCCGGACCGCGGCCGAGGTGGACCGCCCGGCCAACTTCACCTAGGGCGGCCGGTCAGAACGCGGCTGCGGCCTGGCATCGGCAACGAGCCTTCTTCGACCATGAAGCCGGCCTCGGCGGCGGCGGCGGCCAGATGGCGCATCCAGGGCTTGTAGCTCATGCCGTTGTCCGAGCAGCAGGGGACGATGGAGAACGGGATGCGGTGGCGCGCGGCGTAGGCGACGATGACGCTGGTGGCGCCGTCGGGATGCATGCCGACGACCAGGTCGCAGGCGCAGGGCTCTTCCAAAGTCAGGCGGCGTTCGGCGAAGGGCACGGGCAGGCGTTTGACCCGCACGTCGAAGGTCAGGGCCTCGAACCCGGCCTTCGTCAGCTCCTGGTTGAGGCGGCCCATCCCGCCGGCGACGTCGTAGACGCGCCGGGCGGAGGGGAAGCTCCCCTTGAGGTAGGCCGCGAAGAGCTCGAAGCGCCGCTTGTCGGCCATCAGGAGACCGCCTCGGGGGCGGACCAGCCCGGACAGCTCAGCACGGGTAGGGCGGGATAGCGGGGGAACTTGGAGTCCGTCTCGGAGAGCCGGCAGAGGAGGATGTCGCCGCCGCCCCGGGTCGTCAGACGTTTGGCGTGGCGGCAGGTGCCGCAGACTCCGGTCTGTGCGCGGTTCACCCGTAAAGTCTAGCGGATTGCGCGCGGGCTACCGGCGGTTCCAGGGCATCTTGAGGAGGACGGCCCCCATGCCGCAGGTGTCCGTCAGGGACGAGTAGAGGAGGCCGGCGCCCAACAGCGGCGCGAGCGCGTAGAAGACGGGGTGGACCGCGCGGCCCAGGACGAACGAGGAGACGAGGAGCACGCCCACCGTGAAGCGCACCTGGCGCTCGATGCTCCACGCCCCCGCGACCTGGCCCGCCACGGGGAAGCCGGCCGCCTTCCAGGCCTCCATGCCGCCCTCGACGACCCGGACGTCGACGAAGCCCCGGGCCTCGAGCAGCAGGGCCGCCTTCTGCGCACGCGCGCCGCTGCGGCACATGACAAAGACGGGCTTCTGCGCGTCGAAGAGGCCGCCGGCGGCCACGTCGGTGGAGAGGGGGGCGAGGAGGGAGCCGGGGGCGCCGCCGTCGGCGTCGAACTCGGCCCTCTCGCGCACGTCCAGCACCTGGGTCTTGGGGTCCGCCGTCAGGGCGGATTTCAAGGAATGCACCGTCGCTGCCTTCGGCATAGGCACCGATAGTATAAAGACCGGAGTCCGTAAATATACGGTGACTTTGGTCAATGTCCCTGTGATGACTGGGGGTGACTCGTCGGTCATGGACCCGCGGGCGGGGTGGGGGCACACTATGCGAGAGAGGAGCGCCGCGGGGGAGGGCCGCTCCGTAATTGCTCCGACGCGGGTTTCCTCGGAAGGAGGCTAATCTGACGTTATGGGGCGAACGGGGAAGGGAAAGGTCCGGGTCATCCTGGCGCACGAATACCCGCTCTTCGTCGAGGGCCTGCGCGCGGCCCTCGAGGCGGACTCGCGCATGGCCGTCGTCGCGACGGCCGGCGACGGGGACGCTCTGTCCCAGCGCGCCGGGACCTCGCGTCCGGACGTCATCCTCGTGGACCTGAACCTGCCGGGGCTGGGCGGCCTCGAGGCGCTGCCGCGGCTGATCCGCGCGGCCGGGAAGGGGCGGGTCATCGTCCTGGGCGCGCGCGCCGAAGGCGGCCTCGTCCGGGAAGCGGCGCGCTGCGGCGCGAAGGGGTACCTGCTGATGGACTCGAGCCCGCGCCGCCTGGCCCAGGCGGTCGCCTCGGTCAGCGCCGGCCGGACGGACTTCGTGATGGACCCCGAGGACTTCCCCGGGGGGCCCGCCGCCGACCTCACCGCGCGCGAGCGCGAGGTGCTGACCTTGGTGGCCGAAGGCCTCTCGAGCAAGCAGATCGCCGCCGAGCTCTCCATCGGCCCGCGCACGGTGGAGACCCACCGCGAGCGGCTGATGGACAAGCTGGGCGTGAAGAACGCCGTGGACCTGGTGCGCAGCGCGTTCGCGCGCGGCCTGGTCAAGCTGTAAGTTCGGGCGGCTTTCCGGCCAAGGCCGTCTTGAGCTTGCGCCCCAGCGTCGGCACCAGGAACATCCCGAGCAGCACCACCGCGACCACCTGGTCGGGGCTGCCGAGGACGTGGCTGAGCTTGAGCGTCGCGGCCGCGACCAGCGCGTAGTACATCATGTCGCCGGCGATGGCGATGGCCCAACCCGCGACGAAGCCGTGGCCGGCCGCCGCGGCGGCGCCGCGACCCGTCATCGGGTCCACGCCGAAGGCGATCATCACGAGCGCGAACGGCCCGGCGCCCTTGCCGTACTGCGCGGAGGTCTTGTCCATCTGCTCGCGGAACGCCGCGGCGAAGCGGGCGAAAGGGGGGATGCGGCGCCCCACCGCGGCCAGCCCGTGCATCACCGGCTCGAAGGCGAAGGCCAAGATGACGTCCGAGACGAAGTAGAGCGCGGCCGTCACCGGCCAGCGCAGGCCGATCTTCTGGGCCATCAGCACGCCGGCCGGGATGCCGCCGCCGACGG
>SCTT01000465.1 GCA_004322435.1 bacterium | reverse complement strand
CACGAACTGGATCCCGAAGCGGCTCAAGTCGAAGACGACGTTGCCCAGCGCGACCAGCTCGGCCTCGCAGGCGTTGCAGCCGCCGGCGCTGACCTGCCGGAGCTTGAGCGAGCGGCCGAAGAGCCGCCGCGCCTCCGCGTCGAGCGAGCGCGCCAGGCGGACCTCCGCCGAGGAGACCAACAGGTCCCCGCGGGAGCTCGCGGCCAGGCGATGGTCGCGCGTGAAGGCGACGGCGCCCGCCGGGCAAGCGGCCGTGCACTCGGTGCAGAACAGGCAGCGGCCCATATCGAGCGTGAGAGGTCCCGCGCCCCGGCCGAGCGCTCCCGTCGGGCAGGCCTCGATGCAGGCGGAGCACCCTTCGCCGCAGAGCTCGGGGCGGACGACCGGGCGACCCCGGAAGCGTTCGGGGAGGCCGGTCTCGCCCTCCGGGAACGCGGAGGTCCGGTGGCCCTGGGCCAGGCGGTTCTTAAGGATGTTCAGCATGCTCGCTTGAGTCTCCTAGAGGTCATGGCCGGCGTACGACAAATCGAAGCTCTTGTTGCACAGCGGAAAATCCGAGATCTCGCCGCCGCGCATCGCCATCGCCAGGGCCATCCAGTTATGGAAGGAGGGGTCGACGACCTTGTACCAGTCGAAGGTCCCGCGGGCGCCGGTCTTGGCGATGTGGCAGACCTCGCCCCGCCAGCCTTCGACGAGCGCAACGGCCAGGCGCCCCGGGGCCGGGGCGCCGCAGGGGGCCGCGAGCTCACCCTCGGGCAGGCGCGCCAGGGCGACCGAGAGGAACTCGAGGGAGCGCTTCGCCTCGAGCCACCGCATCATCGTCCGCGCGTAGACGTCGCCCGACTCGAGCTTGATCGACGGGATGTGCCGGAAGCGGTAGAGGCCGTGGGCGTGGTCCTGGCGGACGTCGCGGTCCACCCCGGAGGCCCGCGCGCTCGGGCCCACGACGCCCAAGTCGCGGCATACGGCGGCGGTGACTATGCCGGTCTCTTCCAAGCGTCCCAGGACCGAGGGCTCCGAGAAGAACATCTCCCCGACCTCGGCGACCTCGCGCGAGGACCGCGCGACGGTCTCGGCCATCGCCGCGCGCATGGGCGGCGGCAGGTCGAAGGCGACGCCTCCTGGCTTGAGCAGGCCCTTGCCGTAGCGGTTCCCCGACATCGCCATCAGCATGTTGAGGGAGTCGCCCCGCATCCGCCCGAAGTACGCCGTCGCCGGGAGGAAGCCGATGTCGTTTGAGACGGCGCCCAGCCCGCCGAGGTGGTTGGCCACGCGCTCGACCTCGAGCGCGACGGCGCGGACGGCCTCCGCGCGCAGCGGCGTCAGCGTCCCCGCCAGGGCCTCGCGCACCGCGCAGTGGGCCCAAGCGTGGCCGACCGCGGTGTCCCCGCAGACCGACTCGGCCACGGCGAGCGAGCGGCGGTCCGGGCCGCCGCGCAGCAGCGCCTCGGCCCCGCGGTGCTGGTAGCCGAGCTGGACCTCGAGGTGGTGGACGACCTCGCCGTGGCATTGGAAGCGGAAATGGCCGGGCTCGATGATGCCGGCGTGGATGGGGCCGACGGCCACCTCGTGGACCTCGGAGCCCTCCTCGCGGAAGAAGGCCGCGGTCTCCGCCCCGTCGCGCCGCACGGGTTTGAGCCAGGGATGTCCTTCCGGTTCGACGCCGCAGCTTTCCCTCAGCTCGCGCTCGAACAGGTGGGCCTGGGGAAGGTCCGGCGTGAGCGAGGGGAAGCGCTCGACCGGCTCCGAGGCGACCAAGAACAGCTTCCCGGCGGCGTCGTCGGCCAGCACGGCCAGCAGGCTCGCCCCGCGTCCGGCCGGGGCTGGCTCGCCCAGCAGCGCGGCCAGGCGGTAGCCGGCCGCCCCCGCGCGCAGCAGCGCCGAACGGAACTCGGGCGCGGAGACCACGGGGACCTTGGAGGCCTCGATGGACTCGCCGTTCCGGACCGAGGCGAAGCGGGAGGCGGGGCTCATGCGGGGGGCGCCCCCACCACGAGCCGGGCGGCCCCGTCGAGCGCCGAGGTCAGCCACCCCGGCAGCCAGAGCCCCAGGCCCACGACCGCCGCCGTGAACACCAGCGGGGCCGCGACCAGGAAGGGGGAATCGCCGCGGCCGGAGCCGGCGGGGTCGGCCTTCGCCGGCCCGTAGACGACCGAGAGGACGGTCGTCGCCATTCCGATGAAGATGACGCCCAGCAAGGAGACCATGGCGGCGGCCACCCCGAAGCGTCCGCCGTTCACGGCGGCCCGCAGCATCGAGAACTCGCTGATGAACGGGCCGAAGGGCGGCGACCCCGTGATGGCCACGAACCCCAGCAGGAAGAGCGTCGCCGAGTAGGGGACGCGGCGCAACGCGCCGTGGACGTGGTCCATCGTCTTCCCGCCGAACTCGCGGTGGATGTTCCCCGCGGTGAGGAAGAGCACGCCCTTGGCCAGCCCGTTGTTGATGAAGTGGAGGAGGGCGGCGTAGGTCCCGGCGGGCCCGAGCCCCACCCCGAGCGCCAAGAGGCCCATGTGCTCGACGCTCGAATAGGCGAGCAGGCGCTTGAAGTCGCGCTGCCCGATGATGAAGACCGCCGCCGTCGCCATCGACAAGAGCCCCATCCCCACGAGCAGCCCGCGCGCGAAGTCGCCCAGGCCGGCGGCGACGCAGACCTGGAACGCCCGGAGGATGCCGAGGAAGGCGCAGCTCGTCAGGACGCCCGCCAGGACCACGCCCGCGACGCCCGGCGCCTCGCCGTATGCGTCCGGCTTCCAGGAATGCAGCGGAGCCAGGCCCATCTTCGTGCCGTAGCCTACGAGCAGGAAGATGAAGGCCCCTTTGAGCCACGGGACAGACAGCGTGGAGGCGCGCGCCAAGAGGACGTCGATGAGCAGCGGGTCCTCGGGGCCGTGGGACGGCAAAGCCGCCAGGGCCAGGAAATAGGTCCCGAGAAGGGCCAAGCCGATGCCGAGCGAACCCATCATCAGGTACTTCCACACCGCCTCGAGGGAGCGCTTGCTGCGGTTGAAGTTGACGAGCGGTCCGGCCGCCAAGGTCGCCGCCTCCATCCCGACCCAGATGAGGCCCATATGGCGGCTCACGCACACGAGGCTCACCGCGCCGAGGATGAACGCGAGGCAGGCCGTGAAGAGGCGGTTGTGGCGGTCGGGCCGCAGCTGCAGGTACTCGAGGCAGTACACCGAGCAGACGAGCATCACGACGCTCGCCAGCGTCAGCACGAGCAGGCTCAGCGGGTCGAGCGCCAGCCAGCCGGCCGCCGCCGGCTCCGGCAGGCGCCGCCAGCAGGCCAGGACCATCGCGGCGTGGAGCGTGAAGGCGGCCGGCAGGAGCGCCGGGCGCCAGCGGTCGCTGCCGACGGCGAGCGCGGCCGCGGCCGCGGCGACGGGGACGAGGATGAGGGCGAGGAGGATCATGGCTTGTCGCTCAGGCTCGTGAGCCGCTCGGTGCTGATCGAGTCGAACTCCCGGGAGATGTGGTGGATGACGATGCCCATCACGAAGACCGCGACGAACACGTCGAGCAGGACCCCCATCTCGATGAGCCAGGGCAGCTCGTAGGAGATGGCGAGGCCGAAGAGGTAGATTCCGTTCTCGAAGACCAGGTAGCCGATCACCTGGGTGACGGCCTTGACCCGGCTCACCATCATCAGCATCCCCATCATGACCGTCGCCAGCGAGACGGGGACGAGCAGGTTCGAGACGAGCCCCCCGGGCACCGGCAGGCGCTCGGCGAGCACGAAGGCGACGCCGATCAGGAGCGCCCCCAACAGCAAAGACGAGACGAAGCTCACCAGGGGCTCCACCTCGTGGCGGATCTTCACCTCCCGGATGGCGTGCAGGAGGATGCGGGGGATGACCAGGGCCTTGAGCACGATGACGCCGACGGAGATCAGCAGGGCCCGCGGCTGGAAGCCTCCCTCATGGATGGTCAGCGGCAAGAGCCCCACGCAGGCGCCCTGCAGAGCCAGGATGCGGACGCAGCCGGTCAACGAGGACGAGCCCAGGAGGTACAGGCTCAGGAAGACCACGAAGGCGAGCAGGAGTTGGGAGATCTGGTCCATGGTCAGCGCAGGTTCAAGAGAAGTCCGAAGGCGGCGGCACAGACGGAGGCGACGAGGAGCTGCGGGACGTGCACCAGCCGCAGGCGCGCCATGGTCGACTCGACCAAGCCGATGGCGACGGCGGCCCCGCAGAGGCCCAGCGCGGCCGTGCCCCAAGCGCCCAGCCCCGGGACCACGGGCATCACGAGGCGCACGAGGAGGACGGCCATCAGCGTGAGCTTGAGGGCGGCGCCGTGCAGGATGAACGCGAGGTCCGGGCCGCCGTGGTCGAGCACCATCACCTCGTGCACCATCGTGAGCTCGAGGTGGGTGTTCGGGTCGTCGACCGGAAGGCGCGAGTTCTCGGCCAGCAGCACGATGAACAGGCTGCCGACGGCGAGGACCGTGCTGGCGGCGGAGTGCACGCCGGTCGGGGGGGAGAACATGCCGCCCAAAGAGAGGCTCCCGGCCTGGTGCGCCAGGCTCGCGAAGGTGAGGATCAGGGCGGGCTCGGCCAGGCTCGAGAAGGCGACCTCGCGGCTCGAGCCCATCCCTTCGAAGCTGGAGCCGGTGTCCAAGGCCGCCGTCACCGTCACGAAACGCGCCAGGGCGAAGAGGTAGGCGAACAGGATGGCGTCGCCCTCGAAGGCCACGAGCGGGACGGCGCCGAGGGGGACGAGGGTCGCGGCGGCCAGCGTCGCCGCGAGCCCGACGACGGGGCCGAGGCGGAACATCCAGGTCGTCGTCGTGCTGTAGACGGCCCCCTTGCCCAGGAGCTTTCGCACGTCGTAGAGCGTCTGCAGGACCGGCGGGCCCCGGCGCCCGCCGACCGCGGCCTTGGTCTTATTGACGAGGCCGAGCAGCACGTGCGGGACCACGAGGGCCATCGCCGCGAAGGCCGCCGCCGCCGTCAGAGTTTCCATAAAAGGAGGGCCACCAGGCAGGCCGAGACGTAGAACATATAAGACTGGAGGCGCCCGTGCTGGATGCGGCGCGGCACCGAGAGCCAGTCCGAGAAGCGGTCCGCCAGCGCGGGCAGCCAGCGGTCGAGCGCCGGGTCCGCGGTCCGGCTCGAGTAGGAGGCCTTGAGCGGCCAGTAGCCGGTCGCCGGATGGAAGTCGGTCTCGGTCGCCAGCAGCCCCGCGAAGACCCGCTCGGTGGGCTGGGAGTAGGAAGACCCCGAATACTGCATCCGCGCCGAGGGCGCGCCGAAGCCGCACCCCCAGGTCGGACCGGGGAGGACTGCGCGGCCCCGGAGGAGCGCGGCCCGCACGGCCCACAGGGCGCCGCCGAGCGCCCACAACCCCGCGCCGAGGAGGCCCACGACGCCGAGCAGCCGAGCCCACTCCTCAGCCTGGGGGGCGACGGCGGCGAGCGGCACGCGCGCGATGTCCGCCCCCGCCGCGACGGCCGCCGCCAGCACCGGGGCGGGGAAGAGGCCCACCGCCGCGCAGCAGGCGGCGAGCACTCCCATCGGCACGAGCATGACGCCCGCGGGGTCTTTCGCGTCCCGGGCCCCCGCCGACCGCGGCTGCCCGAGGCAGACGAGGCCGTAGAACTTCGTCAGCGCGACGACGGTCAGCGCGCCGACGAGCGCCAACAAAGACGCCGTCGGGGCGGTCAGGCGCAGGTCCTGTCCCCAGCCGGGCCGGAGCAGCCAGGAGTAGATCAGCCATTCGCCGACGAAGCCGTTGAGCGGCGGCAGGCCGCAGATGGCCGCCGCCCCCACCGCCATGAAGGCGCCGGTCCAGGGCATGCGCGCCTGGAGGCCGCCGGCGGCGTCCAAGTCCCGGCTCCCGGTCGCCTGGTAGACGGCGCCGGCCGCGAGGAACAGGAGCGGCTTGAAGAGCCCGTGGTTCAAGGCATGGAAGACGGCGGCCGTGAACCCTAAGACGGCGAGCGGCGCGCGGGCCGTCGAGGCGCCGTAGCAGCCGAGCCCCAGGGCCGCGACGACGATGCCGATGTTCTCCACGCTGCTGTAGGCGAGCAGACGCTTGAAGTCCCGCTGGGCGAGGGCGAACAGGATGCCGAAGAGGGCGGTGGCCAGACCCAGCGCGACCAAAGACAGCGAGAGGGGGACCGGCAGCGGACCGACGAAGCCGAGCAGGCGCAGCAGCCCGTAGATCCCCATCTCGATGACCACGCCGGACATCGCGGCCGAGGCATGGCTCGGGGCGGCGGGGTGGGCCTCTTGGAGCCAGATGTGCAGCGGCAGGACGCCGGCCTTCATCCCGAACCCGGCGAGGCCGAGCAGGACGAGCCCGGTCCGTTGGGCGGGAGAATAGGCGGCGGCCGCGAAGTCCGAGAACTCCAGGGAGCCGGCATGGCGGCCCAACAGGGCGAAGAGGACGAGGAGAAACAGGGTCCCCGTGTGGGTACAGAGGAGATACAGGAGGCCGGCGCGGCGCACCTCCGGCTTGCCGTGCTCGCTCGACACGAGCCCGAAGGCCGCCAGCGCCATCGTCTCCCAGGCGGCGAGGAACAACAGGGCGTTGCGCGCGGTGACCACGAAGCAGAGCGCGACGCTCAGCACGAGGAAGAAGAAGCGGGCGGGCCGAGCCGGCACGTGCCCGTGCGACGCGGCGATATAGCCCTCGCCGTAGAGCCCCGCGCAGCCGCAGACGAGGAGCACCAAGGCCAAAAAGCAGGCCGAGAGCGGGTCGAGGCCCACATGGAAGGACGCGCCGGGCAGCGCCCAGGGCAGGGCCAGCTCTCGCACGGCTAGGAGGTTCACGCGAGTTCCCCCAGGCGCGCCAGCAGGCGGTCGGCGGCGGCGCGCTCGCGGAGGAGGTCCCGGAAGGCGGGGTCGTGCAGGGCCGAGGAGACCTTGGCCAGCAAAGCCAGGTGGACGCGGACGGTCGGGGTGACGAGGGCGAAGACCGTGTGCACCGGAGCGCCGTCCGGCGCGCCGAACGGGACGGGCTGCTCCAGGAAGCAGAGCGCCATCGCCGGCCGCTCCACCGAGAACACCAGGGGGCTGCGGGCATGGGGGATCGCGATGCCGTCGCCGACGCCCGTCGAGCCCAGCGCTTCCCGTTCGGACAGGACCTGGGCCGCGAGCCGGCGGTCCCCGGCGGACGGCAGAGGCAGGAGCTCCGCGACGGCGGCCATCGCCGACTTGAGGTCCGTGCCCGGGACCCGGTAGTGGATGTTGCCCGCCAGAAGCTCGCGCAGGGCGGGGGCCGGCGCGCCTTCGGCCGAGCCGAACAGCGCCCCGACCGGGAGCTTGCGGTGCCCGGCCCATTCGAGGAGGTCCACGCGGTTGAAGCGGTAGCGGCCGTTGATGAGGTAGGCGGTCAGGCCCTCCTCGTTGACCCACCGCGAGAGCGTCGATTCCGAGACGCCCATCGCCTTGGCCGCGTCGCGCAGGCTCAGGTCCAAGGGAACCCCGTCATCAGAGCTTCCAGAACAAAAGCGAGAGCAGGCATAGGGACACGAGGAGCATATAGTATTGCAGACGGCTGTGCAGGCGCGCCTTGACCCAGGTCAGAGAAAACGAAGCGCCGGCGCCCGCCGGAAGCAGCATCCCGTCGAGCACGCGGTCGGGGGTATGCGTGGCGTACGACGCGGCCCTCGGCCAGTAGCCCGCCGGCGCGGCGGCGTGCGCCTGGGTCGCCAGAACCGGGGCGAAGGCCCGCGCCAGCGGCTGGGCGAACGAGGAGGCGGTGTACTGCGCGCCGGCCCCCGTCAGGGGGAACCCGCAGCCCCAGGTGGGACCGGCCGCGGCGCGGCCGACGACGAGGCGCGAGCGCCACAGGGCGAGCAGGGCGGCGAGGGCGAGGACCCCGGCGCCGAGGCGCCCGATGAGCGCGGCGCCCGCCGCGGGAGCGGCCAACGCGCGCGCGGCCGCCTCGGGAGAGACGCCGCAGACGACCGCCGCCGCGCGGCCGGCCAGGGCGACGGCGGGCCCCGGCCACAGGCCGATCAGGACGCAGGCGGCCGCAAGAGCGCCCATCGGGACGAGCATCGCCGGACCGGGGTCGCGGGCGCCGCGCGCCGCTTCGGTGCGCGGCTGGCCCAGGCAGAGCGCGCCGTAGGCCTTCGTGAAGCAGGCCAGGGCTAATCCTCCGATGAGCGCCAGCGCCCCGACCGCCGCCGCACCGAACCCGACCTCCCCCGGCGCCCGGGCAGAGGCGGCGGCCATGTACACCAGCCATTCGCTGATGAAGCCGTTGAAAGGCGGGACTCCGGAGATCGCCGCGGCCGCGACGAGCGAGAAGGCGGAGGTCCAGGGCATCCGCTTGAGCAGGCCGCCTCCCGCCTCGATGTCGCGCGTCCCCAGCTCTTGGGCGAAGACGCCGCTGCCGAGAAACAACAGGGATTTGAAGAGAGCGTGGTTCAAGGTGTGGAGCGCGGCGCCTGAAAACCCCACCACCGCCAAGTCGACGCGGCGATGGGAGAGGCCCAGGCACCCCAGGCCCAGGCCCAGCGCGATGATCCCGATGTTCTCGACGCTATGGTAGGCGAGCAGGCGCTTCAAGTCGTGCTGGGCCAAGGCGAACAGGACGCCGCCGACCCCCGAGACGGCGCCGGCCAGGATGAAGGCCCAAGCCCAAGACTCGGGGACGGCGCCCAGCATCCACACCAGGCGCATGAACCCGTAGATGCCGACCTTGATGACGACCCCCGAGAGCACCGCCGAGACATGGCTCGGCGCCGCCGGGTGGGCCTCCTGGAGCCAGATGTGCAGCGGGGCGAGACCCGCCTTCATGCCGAACCCGATGAACCCAAGGGCCAGCGCGGCCGACGGCAGACGTCCGCCGGAGGGCAGCGCCGCGCGGATCCCGGCGAAGTCGAGCGTCCCCGTCGAGCGGGCGAGGAGGGCGAACAACAGGAACAGGGCCAGCGTCGCGGTGTGGGTGCAGACCATATAGAGGAGGCCGGCCCGGCGCGTCGCGGCATGCTCGTCTTCCGCCATGATGAGGAAGAAGCTCGCCAGGGCCATCACCTCCCAGGCGAACAGGAAGAGGATGGCGTTGCCGGCGCAGACGACGACCGCCAGCGCGGCGGTGAGCGTCAAGAACAGCGGGCGGACCGAGCGGCTCCCGGCCAGCCCGGGCGAACGCCGCAGGTAGCCCTCGCCGTAGACGCCGGCGGCCAGGCAGACGGCCAGCACAGCGAACAGAAAGAGGGAGGAGAGGCCGTCGAGCGAGAGAGCCAAGCGTCCCATCGGAAGCGGCCAGGCGGCATCCACGGCCGACGGGCCGGCGAAGCCCAGGGCGGCGGCGAGGCCCGCCGCGCAGCCGAGGGCCAGGCCCGACAGCGACGCGGCGGCGGCGGCGGCCGGGCGGCGGCCCAGCAGGGCCGACGCGGCCGCTCCGGCCAGCAGGGCCGACACGCACACGGTCAGCACGACGCCTCGCGCGGCACGGCCCGATGATACAACTTCGCCGCGGGGCGTATCCGGGACCCTAGTATGCTCATATGATAGAATTGGAATATCGTGATGACGCCCGCCGTCCTCGCCGCCGGCCTCACCCTCCTCGCCGGCGCGGCCGCCGCGCTCGCGCTGCGCACCAACCGGGCCCGGGCCTGGGCCGCCGTCGGCTCCCAGGCCGCCGCGACGGCGCTCGTCCTCTCCGCGGCGGTCCCCATTCTGCTCGGCGCGCCCCCCGAGGCCGTCCAATGGTCCTGGCCCTACCCCTTCGAGACCATCCGGGTCCATCTCGACGCCCTCGGGGCGTTCTTCCTGGCCTGGTCGCTGCCGATGACCTTGCTGGGGACCGTGTACGCCGCCGGGTATCTCAAGCCCTACTTCGACGCCGGGCGAGACGGCGGGCCCCACTTCGCCCTCCTCAACGTGACCGCGCTGTCCTTCGTGATGGTCTACACCGTCGAGAACGCGCTCGTCTTCCTCCTCGGCTGGGAGATCGCCGCGGTCGCGGCCTGGCTGCTCGTCATCTGGGACTACAAGAACCAGAAGATCCGCTTCGCGGGCTTCAACTACCTGGTTTCGACCCACGTCGGCATGTTCTTCCTCGTCGCCGCCTTCATGGTCATGCACAGCCAGACGGGCTCCTTCGACTTCTCGGCCTTCTCCGGCTTCCTCCGCACCCCCGGCGCGCTCCGTAACGTGACCTTCGTCCTGCTGGTGACCTCGTTCGGGCTCAAGTCCGCGTTCTTCCCGTTCCACACCTGGCTGCCCCGCGCCCACTCGGCCGCGCCCGCGCACGTCTCGGCGCTCATGTCGGGCGTCATCCATAAAGCCGGGCTCTTCGCCTTGCTGCGCTTTCTGCTCCTCATCGGGCGGCCCGAGGAATGGATGGGGTGGTACCTGATCGCCTTTTCCGGCCTCTCGGCCCTCCTGGGCGTCCTGTACACGAGCTCCCAGCGCGACTTGAAGCGCCTCCTCGGCTATTCGTCCACCGAAAACGTCGGCATCGCCGGGGTCGGGTTCGGGCTGGGCGTCCTGGGCCTGTGCTGGGGGCAGCCGACCTTGGTCCTCTTGGGGTTCACCGGCGGAGTGCTCCACCTCTTCAACCACGCGCTCTTCAAGTGCCTCCTCTTTTACGCCGCCGGGGCGGTCTACTTGTCCACCCACTCCATCGACATCGAGAGGTTGGGGGGGCTCGCCCGCCGCATGCCGAAGACGGCGGGCTTCTTCCTCGTCGGGGGGCTCGCCATCTCCGGCCTCCCGCCCTTGAACGGCTTCGTCAGCGAGCTCATCATCTACGCGGGCCTGCTGGTCGGGGCGGCGCACGGCGGGCGGGCCCGCGTGCTGCTGGTCTGCGCCGCGGGCCTCCTGGCCTTCGTCGGCGCGGTCGGCGCGCTGTCGATGGCCCGGGCCTTCGGCGTGACCTTCCTGGGCCGCCCCCGGGACCCGCAGGTCCACCCGAAGACCGACGCGCCGGCCCCGCTGGCGGCGCCGATGGCGCTCCACGCGGCCGGGGTCGTCTTGGTCGGCCTATGGCCCCCGGCCGGGCTCGCGTTCGTGCGGGAGACGGTCGCCCTCTTCATCGCGCTCGCCCCGCCCGCGTCCGGGACGCTGCCCGACATCGGCTCCCTGCTCGTCCCCGTGGCCGCGGCGTCCTGGCTCCTGGTCGGGCTCGTCGCGGCGCTCTGGGCGCTCGGGCGGCGGGCCCGCGCCGCCGCGGCCGAGCACGTCACCTGGGGGTGCGGGTACACCGCCCCCAACGCGCGAATGCAGTACACCGGAGCCTCGTTCTCCGCGCAGTTCACTTCCATCTTCGAGGCCGTCCTCCCGCAGCTGCGGCGCGAGGAGCTGCCCCGCGGCTACTTCCCTCCCGACGGGCGCCTGGCCACCCATCACGTCGACGCCGTCGAGACCCGCATGTTCCAACTGCTGGGCGACGGCGAGGACCTCGTCGAGCGCGCCGTCGGCCGCGTCCCCGACGAGCCGCGCTACTCCTTCGCCGCCGGCCTTGCGGCGCTCGCGGCGATCATCGGCCTCATCCTCTTCGCAAACGGGACGGGCCCGTGACGCCCGCCTTCCTGCTGGCGCATCTGAGCGTCCTCCTCGCCGCGCCGATCCTCCTGGTCGGCGTCGTCAACCGCACGAAGGCCGTTTGGGCGGGCCGCAGGGGCGTGCCGCTGCTGCAGGCCGCCTACGACCTCCGGCGCCTCATGGGCAAGCGCACGGTCTACAGCTCCGTATCGACGCTCTTCGTCCCCGCCGCCCCCGCGGTCGCCCTGGCCACCGCCCTCGTCTCAGGCCTTCTCGTCCCGCTCGTCGGGCCTCGCGCCCCGCTGTCCTTTCCCTTCGACTTCGTCCTGTTCGCCTACGTGTGGGGGCTGGGCCGGATGGCCCTGATGCTCGGGGCGCTCGACACCGGCAGCTCCTTTGAGGGGATGGGAGCCAGCCGCGAGGCGACCTACTCCGCTCTTATCGAACCCGCCCTCTTCGTCGCGGCCGGCACTCTCGCGGCCGCCGCCGGCCGAGGCGACTTCGCCGGCCTGCTGCGGTTCCGGCCGGAAGACGCGTCGACCGCCCTGGTCTGGGGCGGCTGCGCCGTCGCCCTCTTCGTCAACCTGCAGGTCGAGTCCGCCCGCATCCCGGTCGACGACCCGGCCACCCACCTGGAACTGACGATGATCCACGAAGTGATGGTCCTCGACCACGGCGGTCCGGACCTCGCCGCCATCCAATACGCCGCCGCGGTCAAGATGACCGTCGGCGCCGCCCTGCTCGCGGCCCTGCTCGACCCCGTCGGCCCGTCGGCGGCGCCGCTCGCGGCGGCCGCGGCGCGGCTCGCTTTGATCCTCGCAGTCGGGGTCGCCGTCGGTACGGTCGAGTCGCTCATCGCGCGCCTCAAGCTCCGGGCCGTTCCGGAATACGCCTTCCTGGCCCTGGTCGCGGCCTTCGTGGCGCTGTTGGCCAGCACGGTCCGCCCGGGAGGGCTCGAGTGACCGCGCTGCTGGCGGCCTTCCTCACCGTGGCCGCGCTGCCCTACTTCATGGTGACCTGGCGGACCGCCCTGGCGGCCCTGAGCCTGCAGGGCCTGCTGATGGCCTGGATGGTCCTCGAGCGCGGGCCCGCGTCCTCGCCGGAAGCCTTGCTGTCCCTCGTCGACCTGGGCCTGGTGCGCGGGCTCCTCGCCCCGATCGTCCTCTATCGCGTGCTGGAGGCCCAGCGCCCGCCCCGCCGAGGGGACGCGCTGCTGCCGAACATGCTCTCTCTGGCGACGGCCGCCGCGCTCGTCGCGCTCGCGTTCCGGTTCGCGGGCCGGCTCGAACCCGGAGGGGGCGAGGTCCAGACGGCCGTCGCCGTCTCGGCCGCCGCTCTCCTGCTGGCGCTCCTCTCCCTGGCGACGCAGACCGGGGTCTTCACCCAGGCCGTCGGGGCGCTAGCCGCGGAGAACGCCATCGCGCTCTTCGAACTGGGGGCGGAGGGCGGCTCCACGCCCCTGCCCGTCCGACTGGGCGCGGCCGTCGTCTTCCTCCTGAGCGTCTGGCTGCTGTCCCTCTACGTCCGTTGGCTGCCGCCGGAGGCCGGGCCTGAGCCGGCCGGGGAAGGGAGCGCCGCGTGAGGACCGAGCGTCCTCGGGAGGCCGGGCCGGCGGGCGCCACGGAGGGCGCCGTCTGGCCCATCTGGCTGCTCGTCGCCTTGTCTCTCCTCGCCGCGCTCGCTTCCGGCGTGCTCGCGGTCAGCCACGGGACCCTGCGCCTGCTGGGCGGCTACCTCCTCCTCGACCCGACGGCCAAGCTCTTCTTGCCTCTCATCAACCTGATCTTCCTCGGCATCGCCTCGTACGTCCTCTATCTGGTCCGCATCATCCCCTCGCTGCGCGGACGGCTCGCCCGCTTCGTCCTCCTGGCCGCCGCCTTCATGGCCGCGGCGAACCTCGCCGTCGCCTCGAACCACTTCCTCTCGAACTGGCTCTTCCTCGAGCTGACGACCCTCGCGGCCGCGCCGCTCCTCATCCGGGACGGAACGCGGGCGTCTTTGCTCGCGTCGTGGCGGTACTTCCTCTTCTCGTCGGTGGGGCTCGGGCTGGCCCTGTTGGGGTTCGCCTGCCTCGCGCGGGGCCTCGAAGCCTCCGGCTCGGCCGCATCCCTCTTCGTCGACGAGGTCGTCCCCGGCGCGCCGTCCGGGCTCTGGGTCAAGGTCGGGCTGGCGTTGACGCTGCTGGGCTACGGCACCAAGCTCGGCCTCGCCCCGATGTACGCGTGGCTCCCGGAAGCCTACGACGAGGCGCCGCCCTCCGTGACCGCGATGCTGGCCGCCGTCCAGTTCAACTGCGCCTTGGTCGGCCTCTTCCGGGTCATCCAGGTGTTCCGCCCCGGGAACCCCGAGCTCGTCACCGCCCAACTGGTGACGGTGGGCCTCTTGTCGATGGCGGTCTCCGCGTTCAGCATCGTGACGACGAAGAACTACAAGCGTCTCCTGGCCTACGCCTCCATCAACCACGCCGGCGTCATCGCCATCGGCCTCGGGGTCGGCAAAACGGCGATGTACGGCCTCCTCCTCTATGTGGTGAGCAACGCCTTCATCAAGGCGATCCTGTTCTTGACCGCGGGGAAGATCAAGGCCCACTACCACACCAAGGACATGCGCGAGGTCTCCTGGCTCATCAACGACCTCCCCTACTCGGGGCTCTTCCTGATGGTGGGGACCTTCGCGCTGCTGGGCCTGCCGCCGTTCGGAAGCTTCCTGGGCGAGCTGATCATCCTCTCGGAGCTCATTCGCGGGGGGTACTTCGTCGTCTTCGTCGCCTTCTGCGTCCTGCTCACGGTGACGTTCGTGGCGACCGGACGCTCCATCTTCCCGATGATCTGGGGGGAGCCCAAGGCCAAGGCCTGGTGGCCGCCCCAGAGCTTCAAGGCCGCCATCCCCAAGGCCGTCTTCCTCGGCGCCCTCGTCTCGATGGGCCTCTACCTTCCGGCCACGCTCAACGACCTGTTCCGCCAAGTCGCCGCCTCTCTGGGGGGGCAATGAGCTCTCTCACCGCGCTAGCCGTGGACGTACCCGGCCTCGCCGCGCTCGATGCGCGGGCCTGGAGCGCCGAGGTGCGGGCGGCGCTGGCCCGAGGCGAGCGCCTCGTGACGCTCTACGGGCGCCCGGCGGAGGGCGGCGAGGCGGCCGTCACCGCCGTCCTGCAAGCCCCGCAGGGAGGCCTCGGCGTCCTGCGGGCGACCTTGCCGCCGGAGCAGGGCTGGCACACGCTCAGCCGGGAGTTCCCGGCGGCGCAGTGCTTCGAGCGCGAGGTGCACGAACAGCTGGGCGTCCGGGTCGCCGACCACCCCTGGCTCAAGCCCGTGCGCTACGAGGGCGCGAACCTCAGGAAGATGAAGGACTACCCGTTCTACAAGCTCGAGGGCAAGGAGGTCCACGAGGTCGCCGTCGGCCCCGTGCACGCCGGGGTCATCGAGCCGGGCGCCTTCCGGTTCATGTGCCTGGGAGAGACCGTCCATCACCTCGAGATCCAGCTCGGCTACCAGCATCGCGGGGTCGAGGGCCTGCTCCTCAAGGGAGACCCGCGGTCCCTGACGCCGCTCGTCGAGACAGTCGCGGGGGATACGAGCATCGCCCATGCGTGGGCGTACTGCGCGGCGCTAGAGGCGCTGGCGGGCTGCGCCGTCCCCGAAGACGCCGAGGCCTCGCGGGCGTTCGCCCTGGAGCTGGAACGAGTCGCGATGCACCTGGCCGGGCTCGCAGGCCTTGCCGCCGACATCGGGTTCCAGCAGGGGGCTTCCACCTACGGGCGGCTGCGGACCACCGCCATCAACACTTCGATGCGTCTGTGCGGCAGCCGCTTCGGGCGCGGCTGGCTGCGCCCCGGCGGGAGCCGGGCGGCCATGGACGGCGAGCTCGCCAAGCTCGTGGGCGCCAACCTCGCCCTGCTCGCGGGAGACATCGCGGTCATCAACCGCGCCTTCCTGGGCGCCTGGACCGTGCGCGACCGCTTCGCTGGCGTCGGGACCGTCTCCCGGCGGGCGGCGCTCGAACTGGGCCTGGTCGGCCCGAGCGCACGGGCGTCCGGCGTCGCGCTCGACCAGCGCGCCTTCGGGGCCGGGGTCTACGCCGCTCTTCCGGTCCCGACCTCCGTCCAGGATTCGGGCGACTGCTGGGCGAGGGCCGTCCTGCGCATCGAAGAGATCGCCGTCTCGCTAAAGTGGCTCACCGACGCGCTCGAACGGACCCGGACCTTCAAGCCGGAGCGGGCGGCTCTCGGGGCGCTCGCGCCGAACCGGCTCTCCGTCGCGGTCTGCGAGGGTTGGAGGGGGGAGGTGGTCCACTGCCTGGAGACGGACGCCCGCGGGGGGCTCCTCCATTACAAGGTCCAAGACCCCTCGCTGCGCAACTGGTTCGGGCTGGCCTTCGCGGTGCGCGAGAACGAGATCAGCGACTTCCCCATCTGCAACAAGAGCTTCGACCTCTCATATTGCGGGAACGACCTCTAGCCATGTTCGACTCCCTCAAAGTCCGTCTGAACCAAGGTTGGCAGTACATCCCGGACCCAAGGAGGGCGGTGCCCGCGGGGTTCAAGGGCCGGCCGGTCATTTCCGCCGCGCCCTGCGGGACGGGCTGCACGAAGTGCGCGGACGCCTGCCCCACGAAGGCCATCGGCCTCGAGCCCGTCCGCATCGACCTCGGGCGCTGCATCTTCTGCACCGAGTGCGTCGCCGTCTGTCCCGAGAAGAAGTTCGAGTTCACGCCGGAGACCCGCATGGGCGCGGCCTCCCGCTCCGGGCTGACCGTGTCCGCCGGCGGGCCGCCGCCCTCCCCCGTCGACGCCTCCGCGGCCCTCAAGTCCCTCTTCGGGCGTTCGCTCAAGCTCCGCCAGGTCTCGGCGGGCGGCTGCAACGGCTGCGAGCTCGAGCTCAACGCGCTGGCCAACGTGAACTTCGACCTCCAGCGCTACGGCATCGAATGGGTCGCGTCGCCCCGCCACGCCGACGGCCTGGTCCTGACCGGACCGCTGACCCAGAACATGGCGGACGCGGTCCAGCTCTCCTGGGACGCGATGCCAGAGCCGCGGTTCGTCGTCGCCTTCGGGGCGTGCGCCATCTCCGGCGGGCCGTTCATGGAGTCGCCGGTGCTCGACCGCGGGTTCCTCGACCGGGTCGGCCCGGTCCTCTACGTTCCCGGCTGCCCGCCGCACCCTTTGACCTTCGTCTCCGCCATCCTGGACCTTCTGGGAGTCGGATGAGGCGGGCGAGGGCGAGGCTCCGAAGGCACCGCCTGCGCCGGCGCACGTCGCGGTTGTTCGCCGGCCAAGGCGAGGGTGGAGAGAGAGGAGGGGATATGGCGCATTCCATGCACGCCGGACTGAAGGCCTGGGTCGACGAGACCGAGAAGCTCGGGAAACCGGACCAGGTCTACTGGATCGACGGGAGCGCGGCGGAGCGTGTGCGCCTGCTCAAGCGGGCCGTCGCGCGCGGGTTCCTGATCCCCCTCGACCAAGACCGCTATCCCGGCAGCTTCTACAGCCGCTCGAACCCCAACGACGTCGCCCGCACCGAGCACCTGACCTACATCTGCACCGCGAAGAAGGAGGACGCCGGGCCCACCAACAACTGGATGTCCCCGGCCGAAGGCTACGCCAAGTCCAAGCAGATCATCGCCGGCTCGATGAAGGGGCGCACGATGTACGTGATCCCCTTCTCGATGGGCCCCGTCGGCTCCCCTTTCTCGAAGATCGGCGTCGAGATCACCGACTCGCTCTACGTCGTCTTGAACATGCTGATCATGGCCCGGACCGGGGTCAAGGTCCTCGAGCGGTTGGGGACGGACGGCGCGTTCACCAAGTGCCTCCACACGCGGGCCGACCTCGACGTCAAGAACCGCCTGATCCTGCACTTCCCGGAGGACAACGCGGTGGTCTCGACCGGGTCGGCCTACGGCGGGAACGCCCTCCTGGGAAAGAAGTGCCTGGCCCTGCGCATCGCCTCTTGGCAGGCGCGCCAGGAAGGATGGCTCGCCGAGCACATGCTCATCCTCGGCATCGAGAAGGACGGGAAGACCGAATACGTGACCGCCGCGTTCCCGTCGGCCTGCGGCAAGACGAACCTCGCGATGCTCATCCCGCCGCAGGGCCTCAAGGCCAAGGGCTACCGCATCTGGACCCTGGGCGACGACATCGCCTGGCTGCGCGTCGGCGCCGACGGGCGGCTGTGGGCCTGCAACCCCGAGGCCGGCTTCTTCGGCGTGGCGCCCGGCACGAACTCCAAGAGCAACCCTAACGCCATCGCGACGATGCGGGCCAACAGCATCTTCACGAACGTGGTCCTGGGCGACGACCTGAGCGTGTGGTGGGAGGACGGCGAGGGCGAGCCCCCGGCCTCCGGCACCGCCTGGGACGGGCGTCCCTGGAAGCCCGGCCAAAAGGACGCCGACGGCAAGCCCGTGCTCGGCGCCCACCCCAACAGCCGCTTCACCGCCCCGGCGGGGCAGTGCCCCTCCATCGCGGCGAACTGGGAGGACCCCCAGGGCGTGCCGATCTCGGCCGTCATCTTCGGCGGGCGCCGCGAGCGCCTGGCGCCGCTCGTGTTCGAGTCCTTCGATTGGGCGCACGGCGTCTACGTGGGGGCGACGGTGGCCTCCGAGCGCACCGCGGCCGCCGTCGGCGCGGTGGGAGAGGTCCGGCGCGACCCGATGGCGATGCTGCCCTTCTGCGGCTACGACATGGGCGAATACTTCGGGCACTGGCTCGCGATGGGAAAGGCCCTCAAGACCCCCCCGAAGGTCTTCCACGTGAACTGGTTCCGCAAGGACGCGAAGGGGAAATTCCTCTGGCCCGGCTACGGCGAGAACCTGCGGGTCCTCGAGTGGGTCCTGGCGCGCTGCCGCGGCGAGGGGAAGGCGGAGAAGACGCCCATCGGCTTCGTCCCCGCCAAAGACGGGTTGGACCTCTCCGGGCTCGAACTCTCGAACGGGACGCTCGGCGAACTCCTCGCGGTCAAGCCCGAGGAGTGGTCCGGCGAGCTCGACGGCGTCAAAGCGTTCTTCGAACGCTTCGGCAAGACCTTGCCCAAGGAGCTCTGGGGACAGCTCGACGGCCTGCGGGACCGCCTCAAGACGAAGACCGCCGCTTGAAAAGGGAGGCGCCCCTGGGGTTCCCAGGGGCGCTTCTTAGAGTGCTCCGGCGGTAGGACTCGAACCTACAACCTTGCCGTTAACAGCGGCCTGCTCCACCATTGAGCTACACCGGAATGAGCTGGTGACCGTCGCCGACAGGGAAATTCTACCATAACCCCGTGCTGCTGGTCTTTCTCTCCTCCGCCTGGTTCAGCGCCTCGGCGCTCTTGATCAAGGCGCTCGGCCCCGACGTGCCGGTGGCCTGGGTCGTCTTCTGCCGCAACGCCGTCGCGCTGGCCCCGGTGGCGGCGCTGATGCACCGCCGCGGCATCGGGTGGCGCACGAAGAACACCACCGGGCTCGTCATGCGCGGCGTCTGGGGGGTCGGCGCGATGGTCACGGGGTTCTGGGCCATCCCGCGCCTGCCGATGGCCAACGCGACCCTGCTGATGTACGCCTCGCCGCTCTACGCGGCGCTCTTGGGCGCCGTCTTCCTGGACGAACCCGTCGCGCGCTCCGCCGCCGGCTACATCGCCCTGTCCTTCGTAGGCCTCTTCCTCGCGGTGCCGCCGCTGGCCGGCGCGGCGGTCCTGCCCACGGCCGCCGCCTTCGCCTCCGGGCTCTTCTCCGGGCTGGCCTTCACCGCCCTGCGCCAGGCCGCCTCCACCGACGAGCCCATCCGGGTCGTCTTCTACTACGCCCTCATCGGCTCAGGCCTCTTCCTCGTCCCGGCGGCCCTCTCCGGCGTCGTCCCCTCGCCCCGCCAGACCCTGCTCCTCCTCGCGGTGGGGGGAGCGTCGACCGTCGGGCAGCTCTTGATGAGCTCCGGCTTCGGGAAGACGCCGGTGGCCAAGGCCAGCTTGGCCACCCTGGTCTCCGTGGTCCTCAACTTCCTCGGCGGGTGGGCCCTGTGGGGCGAGAAGCCCAGCGCCGCCACTTGGGCCGGCTGCGCCCTGATCCTGTTCGGCATCCTCGGCCTCTCGGAAGCCTTCCGCAAGCGCCTGCTGCTCGCCGCTCCCGCCTAAATACGACGCCCCCGGGGGAACCCCGGGGGCGTCTCTCACGTGTGGGAGTCCGGATACGGAAACTTACTTCGCGCCGCCCGCGCGGACGGTGTTGATGTACGCCTCCGCCTTGCGCAGCACCTCGGAGTACGGCACGCCGGTCAGGAGCTCGACGCCCTGGCTGACGTGGCTGACGGCCCAGATGTGGAACTTGCCCGCCTTGACCGCCGCGACCACGTCGGGGCGCAGCGCCAGGTCGGGGACGTTCGTGACGGGGATCATGATGCCCTGCTCCCCGTTCATCTCTTTACCCTCGCGGGCCAGCATCTCGGTGACCACGTCGAAGTAGCCCTCGATCTTGTGGTTGACGCCGCCGATGACCTGGACGTTGCCCTTCTGGTCCATCGAGCCCGTCATCGCGATGCCCTGCTTCAGGGGCACGCCCGAGAGGGCCGACAGCGTGCCGTAGGTCATCGTCTGGGTGGCCGAGTCGCCGTCGATGCCGCCGTACTGCTGCTCGAAGGCGATGGAGACCTCGACCGGCACGCCCCGCTCGCGGCCGAAGGTGCTCTTCATGAAGCCCTTGATGTCCGCGATGGACTTGTCGAAGGACGAGCCCGTGGTGTGCGCCGACTGGTCGGCCGAGACCAGGAAGTCGCTGCCGGGGCGGGCGTAGGCCACGTAGGTGATGCGGGAGGGCACCCCGAAGTCGCCGACGACGGCCAGGCCGTTGTTCTGGCCGACCTCCGAGCCCTTGATGGCCACGCGGAAGATCTCCGAGCCGTAGAGCTCCTTCATGCGGCGGCGCGACGAGCCCGCGCGCTCCTTGCGCTCGGAGACGGCCTTGTCGACGTCCGCGCGGGCCACGACGTCGCGGCCGGCCTCTCGGGCCCAGAAGGAAGCCTCCTGCATCAGCGTGAACACCGCGCCGAACTGGGCGGTCAGCTTCTCGTTGGACTCGGCCATGCCCGCCGCGCTCTCGAGGATGCCGGCGATGGCGTCGCGGCCGAAGTCCAGCATCTTGCCGGTGGAGTGCGTGACCGCGTCCCGCATGAAGCGCAGGTAGCCCTTGATGGTGTCCGCCGCGATCTTGAAGGAGTTGTCGAACTCCGCGACCGCGTGGAAGCTGCGGCCGAAGTCCTCGTCGTTGTGGGCCAGCATCATCTTGAGGTAGGGCGAGCCGATCATCACGACCTTGACCGGCGCCATCGGCACCGCGTAGCTCTCGCCCGGCTTGCCGGACATGAGGCCCAGGATGCCGCCCTCGACGATCTCGGCCCGGCCGTTGCGGATCTGGCGCATCAGCGTCTGGTACACGCCCGGCTCGCGCAGGACGTCGAGGAGGTTCAAGACCAGGTAGCCTCCGGCGGCCTTGAGGAAAGAGCCGCCCTTGAGCGTGGGGCCGCCGGGCGCCTCCTTCTTCATCATGGCGCCGTTGGGCATCATCATGATCTTCTTGTTGTCCTCGGCGTAGCCGAAGAGGTTGTTGAAGGTCGGGGCGTGCTCGAAGATGACCGGGGCGCCTTTCTGGCTGGAGTTGTCGACCAGCGTGTTGACGTTGTAGCGCTCGGACAGGTCGACGCCGCTCTCGGCCTTGGCCTGGGGCATCAGCCCGCGCCAGTTGGCCATCAGGTCCTGCGCGAACGCCTGCACCCAGCCGACCGCCATCCGGCGCTCGGCCGACATCGGCGGGTCCTGCTCGTGGAGCTTCTGGTGCTCGGCCTCGATGGCGGCCTGCATCTCTTCGGCCTCGGTCGCCAGCGGCTGGACCGCGGCGATGGCCTGCTTGACGAGCGTCTCCCACGTGAGGGCGGCGGGGACCTTGCCCTCGGCCTTCAGGGCCTCGAAGGACTTCTGGCTGACCGGCTGGCCCTTGTAGAGGAGCGTGATGCCCTGGCCGATCGAGACCGAGAAGGCGCCGGCGACGCGCACGGCGTCGACCTTGGCCTGCCAGGCGTCCATCCGCGCCTTGGCGGACTCGCGCCAGGCGGTGTGGCCCGCGTCTTCCTCGCGCTCGGCGGCGCCGGCGGCCAGGCTCGCCAGGGGGCCGACGGCCTCCTGGATGACCTGCGCGGCGAGCTTCTGCTCGAGCATCTGCAGCTGCCCCTGCGCCTGGGCGGCCTCGGCCATGTTCGTCTGAAGGATCTGCGCGTACTTCTCGATCAAGGGGCGGGCCTTGGCCTGGAAGTCGGCCATCACCTGCTCCTTGGTGACTCCGGTGCCTTCGAGCGCCTTGTCGAGCTCCTCGGGCTTGATGCGGGCGCCGTTCTTCGTGAGCGCGGAGACGATGCCGATGTGGTTCTCGTCGGTCTGCTGGGCGCCGACCTCGATGCCGAACCCGCCGGCCACCTGGACCCGGGCGGCCTCGCGCTGGAACGCCTTCTCGCGGTCGGCCGTGTTGGCCTCGAGCTGGGCCTTCACCTGCTTGCGGGCCTTCGCGACGGGGCCCTTCGAGAGGTTCTCGCCCATCATCCCGGGGATGCGCTCGACGGCGTCCGTGACGGCCTCGACGAAGCCCTTGCCCTCGCCGGCGGGCATCTTGAGGACCACGGGGACCTCGGCGTTGGCGAAGTTGACCGCGGCGACGACGTCGCCGGGGGTGGCCTTCTTCGGGGCCAGCTCGGAGAGCAGCTCGCGCACCGCCGTCTCGCGGCCGGTGCCGTCGGCGCCGGTGACGATGACGTTGTAGCCCGGGTCCTCGATCTTCAGGCCGAACTCGAGGGACTCGATGCCGCGGTCCTGGCCGACGATGCGGCGGGTGCCGCGCTCGACCTTCGAGGCGCGCTCGGGGAGCGTCGTCTCGTCGGGGGTCCAGCGGAGGCGCTCGACGGGGACCCGCAGCTGGTCGACGTCGATGAGCTTCGCCTGGGGCCGGGACTCCTCGGCCTTCTTCAAGGCGTAGCGGCGCAGGGAGGCGAGAGGGCGGGGCATGTGCCAGCCGGCGACCTTGGCCCAGAAGCCCGTGGCCTTCGTCGGCTCGGCCGAGGGGCGCAGGTCCGCGCGGCGGGCGTTGTCGTAGAGCGCGCCGACCGAGTCGGAGCCGGCGCCGAAGTTCTGGGCGGCCAGGGCCTTCGCGAAGGACTGGATGCTCGAGCGCGCGGCGCCCTCGGGCATCGCCATCGCGATGGCCTCGAACTCCGCGGGGGACTTGGCGCCGTCGAGCTGGGTCAGGAGGGACTGTCCGCCGGCCTTCTGCACCTCGGCGATCATCGCCAGCGCGGGGTGCCGGTCCAGGGCGGCCGCCGCGGCCGGCATCGCCGCCGGGGCGTGGGCCACGGGGGCGGGCGCTTCGTAGGCGATGCCCGTGGGGGAGACCTTCGGAGCGGCGACGGACGACGGGAGCGACGGCGCGGCGATGGACGCGCCGGGGATGGTCGGAGCGAAGCTCACCTGGTGGACGATGCTGGTGGCGAGGCCGGCGGCGCCGATGGACGCGGGGACCGGGGCGATGGCCGGGGCCGCGGAGCGGGTGAAGGCCTGCGCGAGGGCCGACGGGGAGAGCGGCCCCCAGACCAGACCCAACGACAAGACCAGCGCCAGGAATTTCTTCATCGCGTTATGCCTCGCATTTTCTCGGTAGCAGACCTTCGTCATACCCCAATAATAAGGAAGCAGCGCAGGGCCCGCATGGGCATTAGGCCCCCCCAGGGAGGGGGAACAGGGCCTAGGCCCTCCTAGGCCCTACGACGCATAGGGTCCGCGTTTGTTACCATCCTTCCATGCTCCTGGCAGGCCTGATGGCCGTCCACGTCGGCGCATTCGCGGCCTGGCTGGCCGCGGGCACGGCCGAGGCCCTGCTCGACGGAGGGGAGAAGGCCGCCGCCTGCCGGCGCTGGGCCCTGGGGGCCATGGGGCTAGCCCTGCTGGCCGGAGCCCTGGGGATGAGCCTGTCCTATCCGTTCTATAAAGGGGAAGGGTGGCTGTGGGCGAAGGTCCTGCTATCGGCAGGGGCCGTGGCTGTCCAGCTTGCGCGGGCGGCTGGGAAGGTCACTCCGCGCCGATATCTGTGGACTCTGGGCGGCCTGTCCGGGGCGGCCCTGCTTTTGTCGTTCGCGCGGCCGTTCTAACGGACAAAAAACGGCGCAATTTACGCGCCTCGGGCGCGTGGCTTCGAGGATTCCTCATACGGGAATCCTCGAAGCGGGAACCCTCTGCGAGGCAAGGT
>SCTT01000464.1 GCA_004322435.1 bacterium | reverse complement strand
TTTGGTATAATGGTTGTCGGTCCGGGTACGAGTGGCGCGTTCGTCTAGCGGCCTAGGACGCTGCCCTCTCAAGGCAGAGATCACGGGTTCAAATCCCGTACGCGCTACTGGTACCCGGAACGGCCGGACAAGGAAGAGCCCCCTCGGACAGGGGGCTCTTCCCTTTTTAGGGCTGGGGGATTACGCGCCGAGCCGCGGCCCGGCGCCCTTGGGCCACTTGAGCTCCGGCTTCTTGGCCTTGAAGGACGCGACGCGCTTCTTGATCTCCACGAGGCCCCGGTCGAGCTGCGGGTCCCGGCCCGCCGCGTGGTCCTGCGGCCGGAAGTCCACCTCGATGTCCGGGTCGGTGCCGTAGTTCTCCACGCCCCAGCCCACGTCGTCGAACCAGAACGCGTACTCCGGCTGCGTGGTCACGCCGCCGTCGGCCAACGGGAAGCGCGGGTGGATGCCGATGACGCCGCCCCAGGTGCGCTTGCCGACGAGGGGTCCTAACCCCAGACGTTTGAAGGCGTGCGAGAAGATGTCCCCGTCCGAACCGGCCCACTCGTCCGTCAGGGCCACCATCGGTCCCGCGGGAGCGTCCTGCGGGTAGGACTCGACGCCGCCCCAGCGGCTGGCGCCGTAGCCGATGCGCCGGCGCGCGAGCTTCTCGAGGAGCAAAGCCGAGACGTGGCCGCCGCCGTTGTTGCGCACGTCGACGATGAGCCCGTCGCGCTCCACCTCGGCGAGGTAGGCGCGGTGGAACTCGGCGTAGCCCGTGGGCCCCATGTCGGGGACGTGGATGTAGCCGACCTTGCCCTTCGTGGCGGCGTGGACCTTGCGGCGGTTCCCCTCGACCCACTCGCGGTAGCGCGCGGGCCGTTCGTCGCGCAGGGTCTTGACCGTCACCGCCCGCGGCTCGGCGGCCTCGGAGGCCACCGTCAGCTGCACCTCGGCCCCGGCCTTGTGGACGAGGGCCGAGCCCGGGGGGGTCTCCGCGTCGAGCGGGAGGCCGTCGACGGCCTTCAGCACGTCGCCGACCTTGACGTTGACGCCCGGGGCGCGCAGCGGCGAGTCGGCGTCGCGGTCCCAGCAGTCGCCGGAGAGCACGCGGGTCAGCCGCCAGCCCTTCTTGGCGGCGTCCCAGACCGATTCGGCGCCGAGGTGGCCCTGGTCGTAGCGCGGCGAGGCGCGGTAGTCGCCGCCGATGGCGTACGCGTGGCTCGTGCCGAGCTCGCCCTGCATCTCCCAGAGGAGGTCGGTGAACTCGGAGCGCGAGGCCACGCGGTCCAAGAGCGGCTCGTAGCGCTTGTAGACCGCCATCCAGTCGAGGCCTTTCAGGGCCGGGTTCCAGAACAGGTCGCGCTGCAGGCGCCACGCGTCGGCGTACATCTGCCGCCACTCGCAGGCCGGGTCGAGGCTGGCCTTGGCGCGGCCGAGGTCCACCAGGCCGCTCTTGCGGTTGTAGCCCTCGGAGTCCTTGGCCGTGTCGACGGTCTCGGAGGCGGCCGTGACCCGGACCGACAGGCCGGCTTGGATGCCGAGCGTCGTGTTGTCCCGCGAGAGCTCGAAGTCGCTGACGCGCTCGCAGACGGTCTTCGTCTCCCGGCCCTCGAGGTCGTAGGACTTGAGCGTGGCCTTGGCCGACGGGGCCGCGGGGTAGAAGCTCCGGTCGAGGCTGCCCGAGATGGGCAAGGTGGTGAAGAGGACCTTGCCGGAGACCCCCATCACGCGCAGGTAGCGGCCCTCGGGGAGGGGGAACGCGACGAGCCGTTCGGCGAGGCCGTCTAAGTCTATGACGACTTCCTTGACCTCCTCCTTCTTGTCCTTGTCCTTCGTCTCGTCTTTCTTGTCCTTGGCGTCGGCCTTGGCCTCGTCGGTCCCTTTCTTGGGCGGCTTGGGGGCCGGGACGAACGGCGAGGGCAGGTCCTTCTTGAGCGTGATCAGGTACGGCCGCGAGCCGCGCGGGAAGTTCAGGTCGAACTGCAGGCCGTCGTAGACGGGGTCGAAGTCGCGGTGCGAGAGGAAGTACAGGTACTTGCCGCCCGGGTCCCAGGCCGGCATCGCGTCGCGCAGCACGGGCTTCGTCGCGTCGTACGTCTTGCGCTCCTTCGAGTCCCATAGCCGGATGACGCTCAAGTTGGCCGAGGTGTGGAAGCCGTAGGCGGCCCAGCGTCCGTCGGGGGACCAGGCGGCGCCGCGGATGGAGCCGAACGCGCTGCGGTCGACCTTGGCCGACGTGCCGGCCGCCAAGTCGACGCACAAAAGCTCGTTGCGGTGGTTCGTGACGAGCGCGCGGTCGCCCTTGGGGTCGACCGCGAGCGTCATCGCGCGGCCGATGTCGAGGCCGGCCAGGCGCTTGGGCGCCTCGGCCCCGGCGGGAGAGACGGTGTGCACCTCGAGCGCTTCCTCCCCGCCCGCGTCCGAGACGACGACCACGCGCTTGCCGTCGTTGAGCCATCGCGGCAGCCGGTAACGCGCGGAGTCGCGCTCGCCGTGCTGGAGCGCCGGCCCGTCCCAGTTGCTCATGGTCGCCAGCTTGCCGCGGAACACGAAGGCCAGCGACTGGCCCTGGGGGTGGAGCTCCCAGTCCTCGACGTGGCGGGCGGCCGAGACGAAGCGCCGTGCGCGCTGGGGGCGCGGGGAGGCGAGCTCGATGGCGACCTCGACGTCGGTGCCCGCCGCGGGGTCCAGCAGGCGCAGCGAGGCGCCGTGCTGGTAGGCGATGCGGGTCCCGTCGGTCGAAGGGTTGCGGGCGTAGAAGTCCGTGTGCGCCGTGTGGCGCTTGAGGCCGCGGCCCGAGGGCAGCACCGAGTACAGGTTCCCCGTCCCTTCGTGGTCCGAGACGAAGAACACCCGCCCGTCCACCCACAGGGGCCAGGCCAGGTTGCCGCCGGTGCGGACCAGGCGCTTGAACTCGCCCTTGCCCTTGAGGTCGGCCCACAGCTCGCCGGCCGTGCCCCCGCGGTAGCGCTTCCAGAAGGCGGGGTCGCGGCGGTTGCGGCCGAGCACGCGCTCGCCGTCCGGGCCGAACGCCAGGTCGTCGGCGGGGCCCAGGCCCAGCCGGCGCACTTCGCCGTCGGAAGTCCGCACGGCGAAGAGCTCGCCGGGCTGGTAGAAGGGGCTGCGGGCGTCGGAGGAGAAGAGGACCTCCCGGCCGTCGGGCGTCCAGCCGACGACGCGCGAGGCGGCGCCCAGGTACGTAAGCCGGCGCGGCTCGCCGCCGGCGGCCGGCATCAAGGTCACCTCGGCCTCGCCTTCCTCGCGCCCGGTGAAGGCCAGCCAGGCGCCGTCCGGCGAGAGGTGCGGGTGCGTGGACTCGCCGCGGCCCGAGGTCAGGCGGCGGGCGACGCCGCCCGCGGCGGGGACGGTCCAAAGGTCGTCTTCGCAGGTGAAGACGAGCGTGTCGCCCCGCAGGGCGGGGAAGCGATGATAGCCGGGCATGGGAGTCTCCTATTAAAGGAAGACGGCGGTGCGATTATACAAACGACGCCTTACCAGCGGCGGTTTCGGTTGTGGCGGCGGTTGCCGTTGTTGCGCCGGCGGCCGCCGCGGTCGTCGCGGGAGGTGGGAGCGCTCCGGCCCTGGAACTGAGCGCCGGAGCCGGTCTCGGAGGCGCGGGCGACGGACTTGCCGCCGCCCTGCATCTTGAAGCCTTCGACGCCGATGCGGTCGGCCAGCGACGGGTCGTCGATGAAGGGGTTGCGGTTGCCCTGGATCTTCTCGACGACGCCGTTGCGCTGCTTCTCGAACTCGGTCGGAGGGAACTGGCGGTTCCAGCTCAGGAAGGTCTGGATGCGGGCGTTCCAGAAGTGGTTGACGACGTTGCCCGGCAGCACGCCCTGGTCGCCGTAGCGCGCCATGAAGTAGAGCATCGCGCGGGCCACGCGGCCTTTGGCCGAGTTCGGCGGCTCGAAGACGCCGGCGCCCATCTTCGCCCCGTAGGCGTTGTGGTATTCGACGGCGGCGTCGGGGACCATGTCGAAGGGCAGGCGGCCGCGCATCCCGTTGGGGTGCTGGAAGGTGGCCATGAGATGATGCAGGTCGCCGCGCATCGGTAGCTTCTCGGAGAAGTAGGACTGCGGCCACAGGTGCTCCACGTTCATTCCGTGGGCTTCGTGGTAGCCGTCGCCGTCCGCGTCGCCGCGCTCTTCGTAGTCCCCGCCGTTGCCGCTCGAGCCGGGAACGAACACGCCGGAGTAGGCGTCGCGGACGCCGCGCACGCCCTTCTCGACGACGCTGTCGGCCTGGGAGAAGAGCTTGGACTTGGCCTCGTCGTAGCTGATGCCGCGGTGGCCGGAGCGCGTCTTGCCGCGCACCTCGGAGAGCAGGGCCGCGCCGGAGGGGCCGACCGGGGCCGCCTGCTTCTCGTAGGCCTCCACCGAGACCGTGCCGGCGGCGGGCCGGGCGGCCTGGCCGTCGAAGAGGGAGTTCAGCTGGGCGCCGATGCGGGCGGCGTCGATCTGGCGCTCGCCGCGCGCCATGACGGGGGCCGCGAGCTCCGGCTTGCCGGCCTTCCAGCCGATCTGCTCGCGCAGGCCTTCGATCACGGCCTCGCGGCGGGCGTCGCGGCTGCCGGGGCGCGCCTCGTTGACGGCTTCCGACGGCGCGGCGAGGACGGCGGAGGGAGAGGCGTTCGCGGCGGGCTGGACCGCGGCCGGCAAAGTCGCGCGCAGGGCCGTCTCTTGGACGGCGGCGCGGGCCATCGGCGTCAGGGCCGAGGCCGGCGAGGGGAGGACCGAGGTCGGGAGCGCCAGGTTCGGGGCGACGGGGAGCGCGTGCGGACGCAGCGAGGCGGCTATGCCGGCCGCGGCGACGCCGGGGGCGATGGCGCCGGGGACGGGGACCACGACGGGGGCGGTGCGGACCTGGGCGAAGGCGGGTGACGCGGCCAGGAGGGCCGCGGCGGCGAGCGAGGCGGGGCGCAGGCCGGTCATACCCAAATCATGCGGCTTTCCTACCGGACCCACCTGGGTCGTTCGGGCCCAGGAGGGCGGGACAAAGGTCCTAGGCGCCATGTAAGCGGCAGGTAAAGGGCTATGGCGCCGGGCGAGGCTGGGGGCTACAGTAACTGGACAGCCGACCCCTCGGCTCCAGGTGTCCCTCATGAATACCCAAAAGAGCAAAGGTTTCTCGGTGGAACGTCTGCTCAACGACCCCATGGCCTTGGTCGGCGCCCTGGGCGCGATGGGAGCCTTGGTCGTCACGGTGTGGATGGTCGCCGGCTCGCCCGGGTCGAAGGACAAGGAAGACGAGGGCGCCGCGGGCGGCTTCCAGACGGCTCCGACGAAGAGCGCCGCCGCGGGGGCGGCCCGCGCCGAGGTCGGCTCCAGCCTCAAGGTCGCCAAGCTCAAGGACCCGACGGCGGCCAAGGGCGGGGCGGGCGAGGGGCTCAAGGACGCGCAGGGCTCGGCCAGCGCGGGCTCCGACGGCACCATGTACGGGACCATCGCGGAGATCGAGGCCTCCCAGAAGGCCAAGGCCGCCGAGGACGCCAAGGCGGCCGACGCCGCCGCGCCGCAGTCCGGCGGGTCGAAAAAGCCCATCCCGACCGAGGTCGCCGGCGAGGCGCACGTCCCGGGCTCGGCGCCCGACTCGACCCGGCTCGCCGCGATGGCAAAGGGTAATTTCGGCCCGGCCGGCAACCTCAACAACTCCGACTTCGCCGGCGGCATCGCGGCGGGCGGCGGCGCGCCCTCGGGCAGCGCCGGCTTCGCGTCCGGCAACCCGGCGTCCCCCGACCTCCAAGAGGGCGGGCCGCTGGTGGCCAGCGCCAAGGTCCCCGGCGCGGCGTTGGTGGGCGGGTCGCGGCAGTTCGTGCGCGGGCAGGCGGGCGCGACGGGCGCCG
>SCTT01000463.1 GCA_004322435.1 bacterium | reverse complement strand
AGGAGGCAGACCTTGAGGAGCAGATCGCCGAAGTCCACGCCGCCCGAGGCGTCGAGCTTCCTCTGGTACTTCTCGTAGACCTTCGCGACGTTCTGGCGGAAGGGGTCGCCCTGCGCCATCGCGTAGATGGCGTAGGACTGCGGGTCCAAGAGGTCGTCTTTCGCCCGCGAGATGACCGACACGTAGAGCCCCGACTTGTTCTTCTCGTCGGAGAGCCCGCACTCGTGCATGGCCTCGACGACGACGCGCTTGGAGTCCGTCGAGTCGTAGACCGTGAAGTGCGGCGGGAGCTTGGCGGCCTCGGCGTGGCGGCGCAGGAGCTTCGCGGCGAAGGCGTGGAAGGTGTGCACCCAGACCTTGGCGCCGGCCCCGGGGATGAGGGCGTCCACGCGGTGGCGCATCTCCTGGGCGGCCTTGTTCGTGAAGGTGACGGCTAGGATCTTGCCGGGGTCGGTGTCCTGGTTGATGAGCGAGGCGATGCGGTGGACGATGACGCGCGTCTTGCCCGTCCCGGCGCCGGCCAATATAAGGAGGGGGCCGCCGCGGTAGGTGACCGCTTCGTCCTGCTGGGGGTTGAGGGCTGCGGGCGCCACGACGAAGATTGTACTAAACCCTTCGCGCGCGGCCGGGAAAGAGGCGGCTTCAACAACCTAGGCCCTAGGCCCCACCCCGGGCCGGGCCGGGGGCCTCTGACGGGAAGCGGGCGCCGGACCCACAGTATCCCATGGGCGTCCTGCTCGCTCTGGCGGTCGCGGTCCTGGCGGGGCCGGTACACGCCGAGGACTTGACCGCCCCCGAAGCCTTCGGCCGCTACGCCGACTCCTCGCGAATCCATGCCGACGCGACCGCGGTCCCGCTCGGGGCCGTCTTCGCCGCCCCCCACGCGGGGCATTCCGCCGCCCTGACGGCCCCCTCCTCCGCGCACCGCTACCCCAGCCTTTCGCCGGTCCCGGCTCCCACCCGGGGGATGTCGGCGCCCCCCGTCGCCCGGACCTCGGCGCCGGAGCGCTCTCGGCGCGCGGGCCAAACGGCCAAGGGCCTCATCCTCGTCGCCGCCGGCGGGCTGCTCCTTTGGGGCCTGCGCCCCGAGAAGGCGCAGACGACTCGCTCCGTGGTCACGACTTGGACGCCGCCGCCCACCTGGCGGCGCGAATGGCCGGCCGGGACCGGCCCGACGTCCCTGCCGACCTTGCGGCTGCCCGCCCCCGACGCGCTCCCGACGCGACCCCCGTCCTGGTGGGGCATCACCGACGCCGAGCGCGACGCCATCGCGCGCTGGGACGCGAGCGCCGAGAAGGAGCGCGCGAAGATGCCCCTCGACCGCTGGCTCGACGCGCACCAGGCCGAGCTCAGGGACGTGAACGTCTGGCGCCTCAAAGAGAAGCTCTGGCGGGATGCGTGACTCGGCGGTAGACGCCGCCTGGCGGCGGGAGCCGGAGCGTGAGGTCCGGCCCTCGGACCCGGCGCGAGAGCGGCACGAAGAACGCCTCCGAGAGCAGCAGCCCGTAGAAGAGGGCGGCCAAGGCGAGCGCCATCCGTCTCGGCACGGCCGACACGTCCTCGATGGAGGAGAGCATGAGGATCATGCCCAAGAGCGTTCCGAGGCCCCCCATCCCCACGGCCGAGTCGGCCCCGTGCCGGAGGATCTCCCCCCAGCGCCGGGCCTCCTCCTCGTCGCCGGCAGGAGAACCTGCGGCAGTCCGTGCTAGAGCGCGCCACACCTCGCCTGCCGGATAGGCGACGTTCAGTGCCAGGCCCGTGCCGCCCACCACGAGCAAGAGCGCTTCCAGGTTCAAGAAGGGCTTAAAGCCCGCGGGCCCCTCGGCGCAGTAAACGGAAAGACCCAGGAGGCCTCCCCACACCGCCGCCGGCCCGAGAAAAGACAACGGCCCGCGCCTGCCCATAGCACCCCCGCCCCCTTGGCTATAGCCGCAGATGCGCCCGCGCGCCATTCACAGCGGCGAGAGCCCCGGTAACACGGCAGTTACAGACTAGCGGCGGCGGGAGGGACGGCCCGGCGAGAAGCCGCGGCCCTGCGGGCGCGACCCCTCGGGGGCCGAGGAGAGGAAGAGGAACTTGACGTCAAAGCCGTAGCGCTTCGTGAGCTCGGCCTCTTTGGACGTCAGGAAGGGGACGAGCGCCTGGTTCATGCCGGCGTCGAAGCTGAACACGATCTCCGAGACCTTCGAGCCGATGGTCTTCTCCAAGAGGGCGCGGTGCTTGGCGTACACCTCGAGCTTGCGGATGACCTTGTCCTGCAAGGCCTCTTCGGCAGGGATGTTCACCCGGGCCGACTTCGCCTCGACCACGCTGACCCGGCCGGTGCGCGGGTCGCGCACCACGGTGTCGAGCTCGGTCACGTAGATCCCCTTCTCGTCGAAGAAGTCGCGGCCGCTCTGCAGGATCTCGTAGCCCTTGTTGAAGAAGTGTTCGACGGTCTTGAGCTCCA
>SCTT01000462.1 GCA_004322435.1 bacterium | reverse complement strand
GCCCGGCCGATAGGGTCCGCAAACGGTTCCATTCCGCGGCGAAAAAATTTCTATACCGATCGATATGTATCGGCCTTGACGCAGCGCAACATGACCCCATATCCGTACCAAGCGGTATAGAAGGGGCCTCCGGGTCCCGCGACCGTATCCCGGAGAGTGTGTGTCATGTCCCAGATCCCGTCCAAGTCGGCCGCCGTGCTCGTCGCCCTGTTCCTCGCCGGCTGCGGCGCTGAAGCCCAGACCCCCGCGCCCGCCGCGCCCCCGCCGGCCGTCAGCGTCGCGGCGGTGACCTTCAAGCCGCTCCGCCAATGGGACGACTTCACCGGCCGCCTGGAGGCGGTCGACACCGTCGCCCTGCACCCGCGCGTCACCGGCGAGATCATCGCGGCCCCGTTCAGCGAAGGCGCCCGCGTGCGCAAAGGCCAGCTGCTGTTCCAGATCGACCCGCGGCCGTTCCAGGCCGAGGTCGACAAGCTGAGCGCCGAGGCCGAGCGCGCCCGCGCCAAGGCCCAGCTGGCCGGCGCCGACAGCGAGCGCGGCCAGCGCCTGCTCGCCCAGGAAGCCATCGCCCGCGAGGAGGCCGAACGCCTGGCCTCGGAGGCCCGCTCGGCCCGCGCCGACCTGGGCGCCGCCGAGGCGTCGCTGCGCGCGGCGCAGCTGAACCTGTCCTTCACCCGCGTGGTCTCGCCGATCGACGGCCGGGTCTCCCGCGCGATGATCACCCGCGGCAACCTGGTCAGCCCCGCCGACCTCCTGACCACGGTGGTCTCCGACGGGCCGATCTACGCGACCTTCAGCACCGACGAGCAGACCTACCTTAAGTACGCCGCGGCCCAGCGGGGCGGCGAGGGGCCGGTCTACATGGGCCTGATGACCGAGGCCGGCTTCCCGCACCAGGGCAAGCTGCACTTCCTCGACAACGCCGTGGACGCCCGCTCGGGCACGATCAGCGGCCGCGCCGTGTTCGACAACGCCGACGGCGCCTTCACGCCCGGCCTGTTCGCCCGCGTGCGGCTGGTCAGCCGCGAGGTGCAGCCGGTGGCCCTGGTGCCCGAACAGGCCCTCGGCACCGATCTCGGCAAGCGCTACGTCCTGGTCGTGGGCGCCGGCAACCGCGTGCAGTACCGCCCGGTGACCCTGGGCCGCGCGGCCGGCGAGTACCGCGTCGTCCTCTCGGGCCTGAAGCCGGGCGAGACCATCGTCACCGCGGGCCTGCAGAAGGTGAAGCCGGGCGACCGGGTGACCCCGCAGGCGACCGCCGCGCCGATGAGCACCGCCGAACTGGCCGCCCTCGAACCCAACGGCTGACGCCCCACCAACCTCGCCGACCTCCCGACTGACGGACGCGCCGCCGCGGCGCGTCCGAAGCCTTCCGCACATCCTTTGCCGGACGACCGCCAATGACCTTTTCCGACTTCTTCGTGGGCCGTCCGCGCTTCGCGGTGGTGCTCTCGATCATCATCTTCGTGGCGGGCCTCGTGGCCCTGCCGATCCTGCCGATCGCGGAATATCCCGAGGTGGTGCCGCCCACCGTGGTGGTGCGCACCGCCTACGCCGGCGCCGACCCCTCGGTGATCGCCGAGACGGTGGCCGCGCCGCTGGAGCAGTCGATCAACGGCGTCGAGGGGATGCTCTACCAGTCGTCGCAATCGACGGCCGATGGCGTCATGTCGCTGACCGTGACCTTCGCGCTGGGGACCGACCCGGACAAGGCGCAGGTGCAGGTGCAGAACCGCGTCGCCCAGGTGCTGGCCAAGCTGCCGCCGGAGGTGCAGCGCGTCGGCGTCACCACCACCAAGGCCTCGCCGACCCTGATCGAGGTCGTGC
>SCTT01000461.1 GCA_004322435.1 bacterium | reverse complement strand
CCGGCCCAGAGCGTCGGCTATACCGTCACGAACGCCATCTCGACGCCGACGACCCACAACCTCGTCTTTTCATGGCGCCTGGAGCCCCCGAGCGGTCCGGCCAATTCCGTATCCGGAGGCTCGGACAACATTTTTCTCTCGACGAGCGGCTTCGTCCTCTCGCCCGGCCAGGTCGTGGCGGGCACGGTCAGCGTCGCGGAATTCGCCCAGAGCTTTTCCACGACGATCGCTCCCCTGACCATCGCGACGTCTTTCCGGCCCTTGTCGATCGCCGCCGCCCCGGAGGCCGAGGCCTTGCGCCGCGCCGCGATGCGGGCCGGGCTTTGGGCGCCGCTTGACCCAAGCAGGGCCTTCGGTTCGGAGGTGATCTTCCTCCAAACCACGACGGCGACCTTCTCCTCGGTCGTCTCGACCGGCCCGCCGGCTCTTTCCACAGCGACTCTCAAGGTGTACTCCTGGACGGGGTCCTCGTGGACCCTGACCGCAATCACCCAAAACAGCGTCTCTTTTTCGACCTTTAGCAACCTCTTGGTGGCCAGCGCGGGGATTCCCCGGACCGGAACATACGCCATGATGTTTCCGGTCTCGGACGCCTCCGCCCCTGTCACCTCCTGGTCCATCCAAGGCTCCTCCTACGGCTTCGCCGGCACGACCTTCGTCTCCACCTACTCCTACCTCGTCCTCTCCTCCACCGACCCTACCGTCAACGGCTTCGCCTCCGGCCTTGCCACGACGTACTACCGGATCAACGGCCTCCCCGGCGATGCCTTCATCGCCTACACGTCCTCTTTGAGCTTCCTCCCAGGCACGAGTTGGGTGGATTTTTACTCGGTCGACTGGGCGGGTAATGTTGAAAGCGTGAAGCGCGCGACCATCACCGTCACGGCCGGCTCCGTGACGAATCTCTCCAACAGCCTGCAGGTGGATGGCAACCTCCTCATCGGCTTTCTGGGCTCCGGGGCCAAATCCGAGGTCGTCGCGCGCGCCGAATACGACTACGCCCTCATGGTCTCGAGTACCGACGGCCGCGCGATGCTGGCCGTCGACAACGCCAACTTCGTCTCCGTGGGAACTGCCCCCGCCTCTGGCCGCCTGACCCTGGCGGGCGTCTCCCAGGACACGGCCCTGGCCCTGCGCAGCGGCAACTCGACCGCGGCGGTGACGGGCGCCCAAATCGCCTTCGGCTATGACGGCACTTCGGACCTACGCCATGCCCTCTACACGCAGCACGGCTCCGCCTCCTACAACAACAAGCTGGTCTTCAAGCTCTGGACCCCCGCGACGGGAAGCTCGTCGACCTTGGGGAATCTGACCGTGCTGTCGCTTGAGGGCAGTTCCATCACCGCCGCGGGAGCCTTGGTCCACATCATGCCCGCGGGCCTCGCCGAGAACGAGCTTGTCGTCTCGAACGGCGCCGGCCTTGGCCTCGGCAACGTCCTGCGTTGGGAGCGCTGGCAGCCGAGCGCCTCTATTTTCAAGACGGGCATTGAGCGGCTGGGGCCCAAGGATGAAGGGAAAGCCTGGGCCGACGTCATGTCCCTGAAGCCCGCGCGCTTCCGCCGCAAGGCGAACGGACCCGATGCCCCGCTCGAGCGCGGCTACATCTACGAGGAACTTCCCAAGAGCGTCCAGGCGGAGCGGGGCGGCATTGCGGTGGACGAACGCCTCGTCAACGCCGAGTTGGCGCTCAAGGCGGCCATCCGTGAGATGACTGCACTGGAAGAAAGGCTCAAGAAGCTTAAGGCGGGGGGCAAATGAAGCTCTTAGCCCTGCTCCTTCTGCTGGCCTCCAGGGCATACGCGCAGACCACCTTCGACAGCGAGGTCTGGGTGGCGAGCAAGACCGGCGTGGGGACCGCGAGTCCCGGTGCGCGTTTCGAATCACAGGGCTCGTCGGCCACCTCTTCTTGGTTCCAGGTTTCGGGCGTCGACCTCTCCCCCGCCCTGCGGGTGGGCTCGGACGGGAATCTGGACCTTTCGACGGCATCCGCGGCGCGCGTGAGCGTGTCCGGATCGGGGGACGCGGGGGACCTTGCCTTGGAACTGCGCGGCGGGAACGTCTACCCGGCGGCTTCGAGCACCCAGACGACGTTCGGGTACGCGGGGGGAGCCCTGTACCGGCACGCCATCCGCACCCAGCATGCCGCGACGGCGTCCTCCAACACCCTCACCTTCGCCCTCTGGTCGCCCGCGGACGCTTCCGGGGCGGTCGGGACCAAGGAAGTCATGACGCTCTTGACCCATTCGACCGGGACCACGGTCCATGTCGTGCCGCCCCCGGGTCTGGCTTTGAGCACGAACACGGTCCAGCTCATCGTCTCAAACGGCACGACGGTAGGGGCAGGGACGATGATGCGGGGCAGTGAAGGGACGGCCTCCTCGGCCCTTATTAAGGAGGGAATCCAGCCTTTGGAGGCCCAGGCGGAAGAAACGGCCTATCAGGAGGTCGCGGGGCTCAAGCACGTCCGGTTCCGTTACAAGGGCTCGAAAGGTCAGGCGCAGCGCGGCCTCCTCTATGAAGAGGCGCCCGAGAGCATCCGTGCTCCGGGCAAAGCGTTGAGCATGGACCGGCGGCTTCTGAACGCCGAGATGGCGGCCAAGGAACTCTTGCGACGCTTGTCGGCCGGTGAAGCGGACGCGGCTGTCCTCGGGGGAGAATCTCGATGAGGTTCCTCTTGGCGGCGACCCTCCTTGGGGTCGGAACCGCCGCTTCGGCTCAGACCCGGACCAGCGGGGATCTGACCGTCACCGGGGCTATGGGGGCCGGGACTTCGATGCCTCGCGCGGCTTTGGAAGTCAGCATGCAGGCCGCAGATTCCTACGCGCTCAAGGTTTCTAGTGTGGACGGGACGTCGCTCCTTCTTCTTGATCGCTCGGCGAAGGCCGGCCTCGGCGTAACGCCGACGGGAGCCCGGCTGGACATGAACGGGCGCGCCGATGCCGGCGAGGTCGCCTTGGAGCTGCGCGCCGGCAACTCGACCTCGTCGGTGACGAGCGCGCAGGCCGCCTTCGGGACGGCGGAAGGCGCCTATCGCCACAACATCCGGACGGCGCACACGGGCGCACAGAACTCCGGCAATGCAATCGACTTCTACCTTTGGACTTCCTCCGACGCGGTCTATGCGCTGGGTTCCTCGAAGGTGATGAGCATTCAGGCGAGCAGCGGCACGTCGATGGGCGGGCTCCAAGTGGACCCTTCGACGACCACGTTGGGAGCGGAGTTGGTCGTCTCAAGCGGGACGGTCTATGCGGGGGGCGTCATTTTGGCCGGCGGCGTCGTGAGCCCGACCTGCTTCGCGTCTCTTAAGACGGACATCGTCCATTTGGGCGAGGAAGACCGCGCCCGGGCGGTCCGGGACGTCCTGGCGCTTAAGCCGGTGTCCTTCATCTACAAGGGCGACCCGGGCGGGCAGCGGCGCGTAGGCCTCGTCTTAGAAGACTCCCCAGAGAGCGTGCGCTCGAAAGCCGGGGCCGTCGTCTTAGACGAACGACTCATGAATCTCGAGCTGGCGCTGCAGGCGGCGCGCACCCGCATTGATGCGCTCAAAGGGGAGATTTCCCGGTTGGAAGGGAGGCGGCGATGAGAGGATTCTTGGCGGCGGCTTTGCTGGCGGTGTTTGCCCTTCCCGCAAAGGCGGATATCTCGGATGCCGGCAGTCTGACCATCGGCGGGCAGGGGGTCATCGGGGGGACGTTCACTGTGCAAGGGAACGCCCTAGGCGTCTCCGGTTCCGTCAGCGCGACGAGTGCGACATTGTCGGGGACAGGGGCGCAGATGTTCTCTCTTACGGCTTCCTCGGGGATTCATCTGCTGAACGGAAAAATAAAGCTGCAGCCGGGGGCGATGATCGAGTGGCCGGATGGAAGCACGAGCACGAGTGCGACTGCAGGGACCCCGGTCTCAAACACCATCCCTTGGATCGCATCGATGACCGTCAACGCCTCTACCTGTGTTACCTTCTCTGGTTTGACGTCTCCGGGCG
>SCTT01000049.1 GCA_004322435.1 bacterium | reverse complement strand
CCGTGAGCCTCGTCGAGCGCACGGTCCGCGTCGACGGCGCCGAGGTGCCCCTGACGCGCCTCGAGTTCGAGCTGTTGGCCTTCCTCCTCAAGAACAAGGACCGGGTCTTGAAGCGCGTCGAGATCCTCGAGGCGGTCTGGAAGTACCCGCAGGAAGTGGAGACGCGCACCCTCGACAAGCACGTCGAGACCCTGCGGCGCAAGCTCGGGGACTCCGGCCGGCGCCTCAAGACCATCCACGGCGTCGGCTACCGGTTCTTCGACGCCGAGCCGACCGCCGCTTAGGACCGCCGGGCCTGCGAAATCCTTGCGAAGAAGACTTCGCTTTTCCTTCCGGGGCGGGGCTTGGCCGGACCTTGGTTGAGAGCCTATACTCAGTACGCGGGCGCGCATGGGCGCGCGCGCAACGGTGAACACGGCACTCCTCTCCCTGCTCTCGCTGGCCTTCGCGGCCCTCCCGGCGACCGCCGGCGTCAGCCCCCGCGTCGCGGTCCAGGGCCGCCTCCTCGACCCGGCCACGGGCACCCCCCGCACCGACCCGTCCGCCGACCTGACCTTCCGCATCTACGCCGCGGCCAGCGGCGGGACGGCGGTGTGGAGCGAGGGGCCGACGACCCTCTCCCTCCAAAACGGCGTCTTCGCCGCCGAGCTGGGGGCCTCGGTGCCGCTGTCCTCCACGGTCTTTGCGGGCGCCGGGCGCTGGCTTGAGATCCAGGTCGAGGCCGAGACGCTCGCGCCGCGCCAGCGGCTCACCGCCGTCCCGTATGCGCTGCGCGCCGCGGCCGCCGACGCGCTGGCCGACGGCGACACCGACTACGTCCGCACCGGCGACGCGCTCCAGTCGGGCGCGTCGTTCTACGTCTCGAGCGCCAGCATCGCCGGCCCTCTTACGGTCTATGGGACGCTCCTGGGCGCCGGCGACGTCCGCGTGGACGGCGTGGTGCGCAACACCGCCGGAAACGCCCTGACCTCGGCGGTCGGCCTCATCGACGCGTCCTTCGTGGACCCCGCGACCATGGTCCCCAACCTCTCCCTCGACGCCTCGAGCGTCACGAAGCTCGGCACCTCCGCCGACGTCGCCGGCGGGCTGATGCGCTTGGACGGGTCCGGCCTGGTGCCGGACGCCTTCCTCGAGGGCGCCACCGTCACCAAGCAGGGCAACTCCTTCAACGCGGCGAGCCAACTCGTCCTGCTCGACGGGGCCGGGCTCGTCCCGAACGCCCTGCTCGACGTCTCGAGCGTCGCCAAGCTCGACGCCGGCGGGCTCGTGCCCTCGGCGTTCCTGGACCCTTCGAGCGTGACCCTGCAGTCGAACACCTTCAACGCGCCCGGACGGCTGGCGCGGCTCGACGGCGGGGCCCTGCTGCCGAACGCGCTCATCGACGTCTCGAGCGCGGCGAAGCTGGGGCCGGGGGGCTACCTTCCGCCGACGCTGATGGACGCTTCGAGCGTCACGTTGCAGGGCAACGTCTTCAACGTCGCCGACCGCCTCGTGCGGCTCGACGCCAACGGGACGCTGAACCTCCCGGGGACCGGCGCGGCCCAGTACAGCCTGACGACGAGCACCTCGGTCAACGTGACGGGGACGGGGGCCAAGGTGCAGGAGAACGGGGCCGACGTGGTGCCCAAAGGGGGCATCTTCCTGTACCTGGGGACCTGCCCGGCGGGATACACGGAGTACACGGCCCTGCGGGGGCGCATCCCGCTCGGCAACTGCCTCGGGTGCACCGTGGGCACGACCGCGGCCACGGCGTTCACCGCCAACGCCCAGACCATCACCCATTCCCACGCGGCCGGGGCCGTCGGCGGGTCTTTCAACACCGGCGGGACGTTCAGCATCACGACCACGGTGAACGTCACGAATCCCTACCGGCAGGTGAGGTTCTGCCAGAAGTCATGAACGCCCTCCTCTCCGCCGCGCTCGCCGGACTCGCCCTCTTCGGGGGCGCGGCTCACGCCGCCGTCCCCGCGGAGGTGAGCTTCTCGGGCCGCCTCTCGGACCCCGGGTCGCACAATCCCGTCTCCGGTCCCACCGCCTCGCTCACCTTCCGCCTCTACGACGCGCTCACCGGCGGGAGCCTCGTCTGGTCCGAAGGGCCGCGGAGCGTGGCCGTCGACAACGGCGCCTTCGAGGCGCGCCTGGGCGCGGTGAACCCGCTTACGGCCGCCGACGTCTCCGGCCCGGTCTGGCTCGAAGTGGAGGCGGACGGGGAGACGTTGACGCCCCGGCACCCCCTGGCGGCATCGCCGTACGCCCTGCGCGCGGGCCTGGCCGATTCTCTCGAGCCGGGCAGCACGAACTACGTCCAGAATCGGACCACGCTCCAGGCCGGGGCCGTCGTCTATGCCGCCAGCGGCTCGGTCGCGGGGACGCTGACGGTCTACGGGCTCGTCCACGCGGCCGGCGACCTCCGTGTCTCGGGCTTTCTGCGTCCCGGACCCGGCGCCGCCGCGGTGACCACGGCGGCCGGCCTCTGGGACGCGGCGGACTTCGACCCCGCCACCTTGCTGCCCAACGCTTCGGTGGACTCGGCCAGCGTCACGAAGCGCGGGCCCGCGGTCAACGCTCCCGGGGGCCTGGTGCGTTTGAACGGCTCGGCCTTCGTCCCTTCCCCCCAGCTCGACCCCGCCGACGTCACGCAGGAGGGCAACGCCTTCAACGGCGCCTCCCAACTGCTCCAGCTCGACGGCGCGGGCCTGGTGCCCAACGCGCGCGTCGACGCCTCAAGCGTCGTCAAGCGCGGCGTGGGCGGCCTGCTCCACGACTACCTCCTCGACCCCGCGAGCGTCACGCTCCAGGGCAACACGTTCAACGCCGCGGGGCGGCCGTTGCTTCTCGACGGGGCCGGCTTGGTCGCCAACGCCCAGCTCGACGCCTCGAGCGTGGTCAAGCGCGGAGCGGCGGGGTTCCTCCAGAACTACCAGCTCGACCCGGCCAGCGTCACTTTGCGCGCCAACACGTTCAACGCCGCCAACCGCCTGGCCAAGCTCGACTCGGGCGCGGGGCTGGCGGCGCCGGGTACGGGCAACGCGGTCTACGCGGTCGTCACCAGTTCCAGCCTCAACGTGACGGGGACGGGAGCCAAGATCCGGGAGCAGGGCGTGGACCTCGTCCCCAAGGGGGCCGTCATCCTCTGGCCCAACGCCGCCTGCCCCGCGGGCTGGTCGGAGGCCACCGAGTTCCGCGGGTACATGCCGCTGGGCAACTGCGTCGGCTGCACCGTCGGGACGACCGGCGGGGCCGCGTTCACGTCGGACGCGCAGGCCCTCCAGCACGACCACAACGTGGGGGCCGCCGACCCGGACCTCGCCGGCTATCGGCCCAGCGGGACCCTCCGGACGACCTCCGTCACGACGACGATGCCCTACCTCCAGCTCCTGTTCTGCCGGAAGGACACGTGAACCGCCTGCTCCCCCTCCTCCTCGGCCTGGCCCTCCCCGCGGCGGCGGCGGTCCCGGGGACGCTCCCGTTTGAAGGCCGCCTCATCGACCCGGCCACGCTCGACCCGCGCTCCGAGGCCTCCGTCAGCGTCGTGTTCCGCGTCTACGACGACCCGACGGCCGGGACCCAGCTCTGGGCGGAGGGGCCGACGTCGGTGGCTTTAGACGACGGCCACTTCGAGACGACTTTGGGCGCGGCCGTCCCGCTGTCCTCCTCGGTCTTCGCGTCCGACGGGCGCTGGCTGGAGGTGTCGGTCGAGGGCGTGGCCCTGACGCCGCGTCAGCGCCTGCCCTCGGCGCCTTGGGCCCTGCGCGCCGCGGCGGCCGACTCGCTCGAGCCGGGAGCCGCGAACTACCTGAACAACCGGACGGACCTCCAGGCCGGGGCCTCCTTCCACGCCTCCAGCGCCTCGGTATCCGGGCCGCTGACGACCACGGGGACGCAGTGGGCGGTGGCCGACCTGTCGGTGCGCGGGGTGGTGCGGACGGGGACGGGGCTCCACCAGATCACCACGGCCGGGGGCCTCCTCGACGCCGCCAAGGCCGACCCGGCGACCGTCGTGCCCGACGCGTCCCTCGATTCCTCGAGCGTCACGAAGCTGGGTCCCGCCGCCGACGTGCCGGGCGGCCTGGCGGTCCTCGACGGCTCCGGCTATCTGCCCGCGGGGCGCTACGCGGGGAACGTCACCCGCAAGGGCAATACGTTCAACGGGGCTAGCCAGCTCGCGAAGCTCACGGCGGCGGCCCTGCTCCCGAACGCCTTGGTGGACGTGTCGAGCGTCGCCAAGCTCCTCGCCGGCCGCCTCCCCAGCGCCCTGCTCGACATGTCGAGCGTCACGAAGGTCGGAAACGGGTTCAACGCCGCCGACACCTTGGTCCTGCTCGGGGCGGGGAACCTGGTCCCGAACGCCCAGGTGGACGGCTCGAGCGTCGCGAAGCTCTCCCCGGCGGGGCGCGTCCACAACACCCAGCTCGACGCCTCGACCGTCACTTTGGCGGCCAACGGCTTCAACGGCGCCGGCCAACTCGTCCTCTTCGACGCCTCGGCGACGCTCAACGCCGCCGCCGCGGGGTCGGCGGTCTACAGCGTCGTCACGAGTTCCAGCGTCGACGTGGCGGGGACCGGGGCCAAGGTCCGCGAGGCCGGCGTCGACCTCGTGCCCGCGGGGCTCACCATCTTCTGGACCGGACTCTCCTGTCCCTCGGGCTATGCCGAAGAGACGAACCTGCGCGGCCGCCTGCCGCTGGGCGCCTGCGCGGCGTGCAACACGACCTCGACGTCTGGGGCGGCCTTTACGACCGACGCCCAGGCCCTGACTCACACCCATGCCGACACGGGCGGCGGGGCGTCCGGCATGCGCGAGGGCGGGACCAACCTGCTCACGGACTCGGCGGACACCACGATGCCCTACATCCAGGTCCTCTTCTGCAGGAAGACATGAGCGGGAGCACCGGCGCGCGGCGGTTGTGGCTCGCGGCGGGCGTCGCGGCGCTGGCCGCCGCCGCCGCGGGAGCCTTCACCGGGCCCACCCGCGAAATCCGCCCCGGGACCGCGGACGCGGGCGGGGAGCATGGCGCCGCCAGCACGTCCTACGAGGCTTCCCCCGCCGTCGGCCAGGCGGCGGTCGAGGCGATGTCCGGGGCGGGCTTTTCCCTCCGGGCCGGGCACGTCGAGCGCGCCGCCCAGCCGCGCGCCGTCACGGACCTGGCGAATTCCGCGGTCGCCCTGTCCTCGTTGACTCTGTCCTGGTCCGTCCCGGGGATCGACGGGAACCGGGGCGCGCTCTTGGACGGATCCTCGTACTACGTGCAAAGCGGGGCCAACGCGGAGCCCGCCTGGCTCTACTCCTCGGCCCAGGTCAAGGCCTCGACCTCGGCGCTCGAGCCGGGCTTCCGGGCGACGTACCGGCCGACGGGCCTGCTCGCGAACGCGACCTACTACTTCCGGGTCTGGCACCGCGACCAGGACGGGCGCCTGAGCCGGCTCTCGAACGAGACGACCGCCCACACCCTGGCCCTGCCGGTCTCGGCGGCGGCGGTCTACCGCGTCTTCGCCACGAGCGTCACGCTCAACTGGGCGGAGCGCCCCGCCGCGCCGCCGGAGGACTCGGCGGAAGGCTACCGCCTGCAGGCCTCGACGGCGCCCGACTTCACGGGCGCCGTCCTCTCCTCCTCCACCGCGGGGGTCGTGCTCAGCACCTTGACGGTGACGGGTCTGGCTCCCGACTCGACCTACTACTTCCGCGTGGGGACGCTGAACCACGAGGCCGCCGCCCACTACGCCGCCGCGGGCTCCACGTTGACCCGCTTCGCGCAGGACATCCCGCCGCAGAACATCGTGGTCGGCTTCGTCGGGCGTTCGAGCGCCTCTTTGACCTGGGGGCAGGTCAATTCCGACGGCTACGAGCTCCAGGCCGCGACGGCCTCCGACTTCACGGGGACGCTGCTGCGCACCGCCGAGACGGGGGACGGCCGGGCGTTGTCCTTGACGGTGACGGGGCTCGACGCAAACACCACTTACTACCTGCGCTCCGGCGCCCTGTGGGGACTGACGACCTTCTACGCCGCGGCCTCGACGCGTCCGACGCTCGCCGTCCCCGTGACGCCCTTGGCGGCGACCTACCTCGCGGTCTTCCCGGGCTCGGCCACGGCCGCCTGGGCGGCCCTGCCCGGCTCTCCCCCCGCCGCTTTGGCCGATGCCGCCGAGGGCTACCGCCTCGAGGCCTCCACCGCCCCGGATTTCAGCGGGACCGTCTCCTCAACCGCGACGGCCGTGCCGGCGGCCTCGACGCTGACGGTCCTCTCCCCCGCTTTGGACCCGAACACGACTTATTACTTCCGCGTCGGCTCGCTCAACCACGCGGCCGTCCCGAACTTCGTGTCCCTCGGTTCGACCCCGACTTGGGCGGGCGGCCTCGACGCGGCCGTCGCGTCCGTCTTCGTGACGAGCGTCGCCGCGTCCTGGACCCCGGCCTCGGCCCAAGGCTACGCGCTGCGCGCTTCCACCGCCGCGGACTTTACGGGGACCGTCTTCGTCTCCTCGACGCCCGACGGTGCGGCCTCGGGCCTGACGGTCGTCGGGCTCGCCGCGGACACGACCTACTACCTGCGGGCCGGCGCCTACAACCACGCCGGCGTCGTCAACCTCTCGGCCGTGTTCGCCGCGACGTCGACTTTGGCGGCTCCGGCGACCCCCGGCTTCTCGGCCGTGTTCACGTCGAGCGTGACCGCGACTTGGACGCCGGTGACGTCCCAGGGCTACAGCGTGCGCGCCTCCACGGCGGCCGACTTCACGGGGACGCTCCACAGCTCGCAGACGCCCAACGGGGGCCTCGGCGCGCTGACGGTGTTCTCCCCCCCCCTGGACTCGAACACGACGTACTACTTCCAAGTCGGCGCGCTCAACCACAACGGCGTGCCGAACTACGCCGTCCAGGCCGCCACCCCGACGGCCGCGCTCGCGCCCGTCGCGCTGGGGTCGGCCGTCCTGATGGTCGCCGAGAGCTCGGTCACCTTGGCCTGGGCCGCTCGCCCGGCGTCGCCGTCGAGCGAGACGGCGGAGGGCTACCGTCTCGAAGCCTGGACCGCCGCCGACTACACCGGCGTCTCGGCGTCTTCTTCCACCGTCGCCCTGCTGGCGTCCACCTTGACCGTCAACGGGACGTTGAGCGCCAACACGACCTATTACTTCCGGGTCGCCGCGCTCAACCATGCCGGGGTGCCGGGACCCTATCTGGCCCTCGGCGCGACCTCCACGCTGGCCTCGGTCCTGACGGCCTCGCCCGAGCCGTTCCCCGGGGTGTTCCCCACGTCGGTGACCGTCTCCTGGGCGGCGCTGGGGGCGTCCCGCGGCTATCTGCTCCAGGCCTCGACCGCGGCGAACTTCACGGGGACCGTGGTCTCCTCCCAGACCTCCGTCACGGCGGCCTCCTCGCTGAGCCTCCTCTCGCCCGCTTTGGACGTGAACGCCACGTACTATTTCCGCGTGGGCGCCCTGAACCACAACGGCGTCCCGGGGCCCCTCTTGGCCCTCACGACGGCGACCGCGGCCTCTCCCCCCGGGCCCGGCACGCCGCCGTTGACCGCGGCGAGCTCTTACTCGGTCTCGGCCCAATGGACCGTCGGGAGCCCCGCCAACCCGGCCGGGACGGTCTACCACCTGCGCGCGGCGCCGGTCGCGGACTTCTCCTCGGGGCTCGTGTCCTCCGTGACGACGGGAGTGGACGCGACGGTCTCCGGCCTGGCCGCCGACACGACGTATTACCTCCAGGTCGCGGCGCTGAACCGCTTCGGGCATCCCACCTTCACGGCGCTGGGCTCGACCATCACGCAGACGGGCCCCCCGAAGACGCTGCCGGTCGCCTTCCTGGGCGTCTTCCAGACCTCGGTGACGGCGGCTTGGGCCGCCGGAGGCGGTTCGGGAGGCTATCGCCTCGAGGCCTCGACGGCCGCGAACTTCACGGGCACCGTGGTCTCCTCGGAGACCGCGTCCGTGCTCCTGAGCACGCTGACGGCGTCCTCTCCCGCGTTGGACGCGAACACGACCTATTATTTCCGCGTCGCGGCGCGGAACTCGGCGGGACAGCCGGGGAACTTCACGACCTTGGGAGCGACCTCCACCTTGGCCGCGGCGCCCTCGGCGCTGGCGGCGGCCTTCCTGGCCGTCCAGCATTCCTCCGTGACGGCGGCCTGGGCCGCCCGCCCGGCGTCCCCGCTCTCCGCGACGAACGAAGGCTATCGCCTCGACGCCTCGACCGCCCCGGACTTCAGCGGGGACCTTGTCTCCTCGGCGACCCTCGCGGTCCTCGTCAGCACGCTGTCGGTCGAATCGCCAGCCCTCACCCCCCACACGACGTATTACTTCCGGGTTGCGAGCTTGAACCACAACGGCGCGCCGGGGCCCTTCCTCGCCTTAGGCTCGACCCCGACGCGGACCGCGCTCCTCGAAGACGCCGTGCTGACGGCGGTCGAGAACTCGAGCTTCACCGCGGCCTGGAGCGTCGTGACGTCGAGCGGCTACGTGCTCGAAGCCTCGAGCCGGAACTACGTCGACGGCGTGACGGTGAGCTCGCTGACCTTGAACCCCGGCCTGGGGACCTTGAGCGTGCTGAGCCCGGCGCTGTGGCCCAACACGACCTACTGGCTCAGGGCCTCGGGGCGAAACCACGCCGGGGCGACGAACCCGGTCGTGTTCGCCGCGACCTCGACGTTGGCCGACCCGGCCACGGGCTATCTCTTCTTCGCGGTCAACCGCACGAGCGTCACGGTCAACTGGCTGCCCTTGCCGACGGCGGCGGCCGCGGGCTCCTCGCGCACCTCCGAGGGCTACGTGCTCGAGGCCTCCACGTCCGCGGACTTCGGCGGGGACATCGTCTCCTCGGCGACGCCCAACGTCCTTCTGTCGACTTTGACCGTCACCTCGCTCATCTCCCAGACGACCTACTTCTACCGCGTGGGCACG
>SCTT01000460.1 GCA_004322435.1 bacterium | reverse complement strand
CCGCAGCGCGCGGCGCCCCGAAGCGCCCGCGGGAAGGGAAGCCGTCCCGGAGACCGCGCCGCCGGGACCCAGAGGGACCTCCACCGACACGCTCCCGGAGACGTCGAGGGTCGCCTCATAGGGCACGGCCTCGTCCCCCGCGCGGCCGTCCAAGTCCCCCGGCACGCGGAGGCGGTAAGCTCCCGGCGGGACGCTCGAGATGGAGAACGTGCCGTCGGCGGCCACCGCGGCCGCATACACGACCGCCGGCGCCGCCGGCGAGCCCAGAGGAGACCACGCCCGGCAGGAGGCTCCCGCGGGCTGCAGCGCGCCGGACTCCGCGGGGAAGTCCGCGCCGCGCGGGACGAGCTCGGCGCGGACCGAAGGCAAAATCACCGACGAGGAGGAGGACAGCAGGCAGTAGGCCGCCCGGCCGGACAAAGACGCCACGGCCGCCATCGAGCTCGCCGAGACCTGCGTCGTCCCGCTCGAGAGCGTCACCGGGGCCGTGAGGAACACCCGGCCCGACACCGTGACCGTGGCTCCGGTCAAGTCCAAGGAGGCCTGGGCGGTCGCGCCGGGCGTCAGGCTCAAGAGGGTCGAAGCCGTCCGTCCGGAGGCCCGGTCGAGGAAGGTCCAGCGATGCGTGCCGACGGCCCCGGCCGGCGACGTGAAGGCCAGGCTCGACGGGTAGAACTCGAAGGCCGCTCCGGCCGCGCCCGTCGCCACGGCCACCGCTTCAAGCGGCCCCGACGGCCCCTGATGGGAGAAGGCCAGCCGCGCGAAGTCGGCGGCGCAGGAGCACGGCGCGGCGGCGGGCGCCACGGCGACGAGGATCCGCGCGCGGGCCGACGGCGCGACGAAGCTCAGGCCCGTCCCCGGGCCGGATTGCGGGAGCGTCGCGGCCTCGGCGCCGCCGGGGCGCTTCTCGAAGCCGGGAACGGCCGCGTTGACGAGCCAATTCCCGGCCTCGAGCCCCCGGATGGAGAACGGGGCCGACGCCGACGCCGCGCCCGTCGCGAGCGCGACGACGACCGACTCGCGCCGCACGAGGCGCGGCTCGAAGGCCGACACGAGGACGGCGAAGCCGGAGGCGGGCGGCTGGGCCGGGTCCGGGCCTACGCCGGCGAGCGCGCTCGAGTCGCCGGACACGGTCACCGTCCCGCGGAGCACGAGGCCCGCCGCGAGGGTCAGGACCGGCCCCCCGACGCCGGCCGAGTCGCCGATGTCCGAGTCGGAAGGGACGAAGACCGAGGTGGAACCCGTCAGGAATCCGGGCGCGCGGGCCGTGACGGTCCAAGTCCCGGGGTCCAAGCCAAAGAGGCGGAAGACCCCGCTCGAGACGGAGGCGGACGCCGAGGCGGGCAGGACCGCGGAGGCGAAGCGCGACGGGACGGTCGCCGTGCTGAGCCGGGCCGACACGGAGACGGCGACGGCGGCCGGGCCGGTCGAGGCCAGGACGACCGTCCCCGACAGCGCCGTCCGCCGCGGCAGAGCCACGGACACGTCGGCCGGCGCGGAAGAGGAAGCCGCGACGCCGAACACCGTCGAGCTCACGCCCAGGCGGTCCACCGCCAGCACGACCGCATAGGACGCGCCCGGCGGGACGGCCAGGACCGTCCAGGTGCTCGCCGCGCGCCCCACGGCGACGCCGCCGTCGTCCGAGCTCGCCCCGCGCCGCGGGAAATGCAGGACGCCCGACGCCGCCGTCGTCCCGTCGGCCGCCCGCGCCCGGACCGACCCGAACAGCTCCTCCGGGGAGAGCACCGGGATGGAGGCGCTCACGCGGATGAGGCCCGGGACCCGGAACGACAGGGTCGGGGCGCTCCCGCCGGCGCTCGCGGCGGAGACGCCGTATGCCGCCGTCGTGAGCCGCACCGCGATGCCGCCGTAGAGCTGGGTGGTCGATGCGGTGACCGCGTACGCCGCCCCCGCCCTCAGGCCCCAGAGGCGATAAGCCCCCGAAGAGTCCGCCTGGGCCGCGGAGCCGTAGGCCGCCCCGGGCCCCTCCCCCGAGACGAGCGCCCCCGCGCCGGAGAGGCCCAGCGTCCCGACGATGGACGGGGAGCTGGCGACGCGGACCTCGAGAGCCGTCCCCGCGGCGCCTCCGGCCCGCACGCGCGCGGAGTAGCGGCCCGGCGGCACGAACGAGCAGGCGGCGCCGCAGACGACCCCGTCCCAGACGGCCGAGAGCGGACCGTCCTCGTCGCCGAACCCGGCCGCGGCGAAGAGCGGCGAGGTGAAGCCGCTCTCCGTCGCCACGGCCACGTCCCAGGGCACGTCCGGCGCCGACACCGTGAAGCGGAGCACCGCCCGCGCGCCGCCGCCGGGCGTCAAAAGGACGCTCGTCGCTCCGGCGGCGAGGGTGCCCGAGTCGATCGAGACGGCCGTCGGCGCCACCGAGGACGCCTTCACGAGCACGAGGCGCAGGGCCTGGAGCGCCCCACCCGAGACCGTCGCCGTGGCGCGCAAGGACTCGTCGGCGACGCCCGAGGTCGACGTGCGCATGTAGAAGCCGCCCGAGAGCGCCGCCCCGGAGGCGATGGACACCGACGCGGCCGCCGCCCCGCCGGCCAGGAAGTAGGCCGCCGACGCGTCGGGCGAGAAGCCGGCCGCGGCCGGCTGGCCGGCGTCGAGCGACGCGGTCACCGGCGCCGGGGCCGGGGCGGGGTTGCCGCAGCCGTCGGTCAGCGTCAGCTGCATCGTGGGGCTCGTCTGCAGCGGCCCCAGGGCCAGCACCGAGTCGGGGGAGAACTCGAGGCCGCGGGCCGGGCCGGCCGCCAGCGTCAGCGCGGGCGCGGTCGCCACGGCCACCAAGGTCCCGGTTCCCGAGGAGCGGGTGCGCAGTTCGAAGAGGTGGCGGCCGGCCCCGCCGCGCGGCGGGAAGCCCGAATAATGGAACGTCAGCCGTTCCCCCGGCCGGAACACGTTGACCGCGTCGGAGCGCGCGGCCACCGCCAGCCAGCCCGACCCGAGGGTCGCGCTGCCCACGGAGACCGGCTCGACCAGGACCGCCGAGGAGCCGGCCACGGTCCAGGCTAGGCTCGTCGAGACCACCGTCACGTAGCCCGGGGGCGGAGGCACCGCCGACGACACGCCGGCCAGGGGCGTCCAGCCGGAGGGGATGCGCAGCGCGGCGGCGCCTCCCGTCCCGAGGCCGGAGGCCCCCAAGGTCAAGGTCACCGTCGCGGTGACGAGCTGGCAGGCGCCGGTCGTCGCCGGCGCCAAGGCCGCCGCCCCCTCCCCGTCGCGCGGCGAGAAGACGAGGATGCCGCGGTCGTAGGTGAAGGTCGAGGCCACCGTCTGGGCGAAGCCGGCCGGGTTCGAGGCCCGCACGACGGCGAAGTAGTCCCGTCCGGTGGTCAGCAGGCCGTCGTCGAAAGGGATGGACCAGGAGACGTCGGTCCCGCGGAACGGGACCACGAGGGCCGGGCGGACGACCTCGGAGGAGCGGCTGAACGACCCCGCCCAGTCGAACCAGAGCCCCGAGGCGAGGTCCCGCAGCGCGACCCCGATCTCGGTGATGGCGACCGTGTCGCGGCCCCCGCCGCCGACGTTCCCGCCCAACGTGCCGACGGAGGCCCCGGAGGGGAGGGCGAAGGTCACCGTGGGGCTGCCCAAAGAGAGCGAGAAGACCGAGAACGTCGAGCTGACCGCCGCCGGCAGGGTCCCCGAGGAGAGGTCGGCGACGGTCAGGGTCAAGAGCCCCGTCGCGTGCACGCTCAGGCCCGAGAGGGTCGTCGACCCGGCGCTGAGCGCCGAGGACGCCGGCAAGGTGGCCGACGTGCCCTGGACCGAGGCGACCGCGACCGTGTGGGCGACCGAGGGCGTGAGGTTGCCGAACGCGTCCACCGCGCGGACCGTCACGGTGAACGCGCGCCCGGCGATCTGGAAGTCCGTGACGCCGCCGCGGCCCAGCGCCGTCCCGGCGCTCGGCGTCTCGCCGGGCAAGAGCGGCTGGAGCGCCGCGAACGCCCCCGGCTGCACGGTCGCCGTCGAGGGCGAGAACCCCGCCGAGCCCGGCCCCGAGGCCGAGAAGACGACCGACAGGCCCGCCGGCTCCGCCCGCCGCAAGGACATCGCGTACGTGCGGGACCCGCCGGCGAGCGCGGCGGCCGCCGGCTCCGTGTCGTAGGGGTCGTCCGAGGACGCGGACACCGTGATGGTGGAGGCCGCCACGGGCAAAAAGCGGTCGGAGACGGCCAGCACGGTGACGAGGAAAGGGGTCCCGGCCGTCTGCGTCGTCGGAGCGCCGACGCGGCCGGTGCCCGGGAGGAAGGTCTCGCCCGGGGAGAGGACGAGCACGAACGGCCGGAACTCGACGCCCACGTTCCCCCCGCCGTCGAAGCTGCGGCCGTCGTCGGCGTAGAGGAGCGGACCCGCGGAGGCGTCGGCTTCGGTGAAGCGCGCGGCCGTGACCGTCGAGCGCGCGACGTTCATGCGGAACGCGGTGCCGGGCAAGGCGCTGCGCAGGTCCACCGGGGTCGCCGTCGAGCCTCCGTTGACCGTGAAGTCCCCGAACGCGTGGACCCCGACGGTCGAGAACGTCAATAGGGCGGCGGGGTGGGTCGCGGTGAAGACCGCCGCGTCGAACGACGCGCCCCACGCGCGCGGGCCGGGCCCCGCGGCCAGGCCGCGGAAGGCCTGATGGGCGACGTCGCGATAGGTCTGGGTGCCGGCGGAGACGAAGGACAAGGTCGAAGTCCCCGCGGAGAACGTCCCGCCCAGGCCCGTCCAGTCGCCCGAGAGGGCGAGGCGGGCGTCGCCGCCGGAGAACACCCCCGAGGCCAGCGTCACGCCGCGCAGGCGCACCGCCGCCCCGGAAGCGAGGGCGACCGTGCTCGAGCCCGAGACCTCCAGGGAGGGGAAGTCGTCGGCGGGCCCCACGGTCCAGGTCTGCAGGGCCGCGCCCGTGAACGCCACCGTCGAGGCCGTCGCCGTTGAAAACGAGACCGTCCCCCCCGCCGAGAGCAGGTTCCCTTTGAGCTCGAGGCGCGCGGGGTCAAAGAGGCGGACCGTGCCGGAGGAGACCGTCAGGCCGCCGTCCAAGGCCAGCGAGCGGAACCGGAAGGTCGCGGCGGGGTCCTCCGGGGCCAGCACCAGGTGCCCGAAGGGTCCGGTCGAAAGCGAGAGCCCGCGGTCGGTCCCGGAGCCCTCGTAGACGAGGTAGCTGCCCGCGTCATGGGCGAAGGCGGCGTTTGTCGACATCGAGAGGTCCGCGGTGCCCCGCAGCGTCACCGTCGCGCCGCGCGCGTCGAGCGAGGCCCCCGCGGCGACGTCGAGCGAGCTCCCCGCGCCGGCGACATAGAGGCGCCCGGCCAGCCGCACCCGCCCGGCCACCGACACGCGGGCGGCGACGGTGCTCCCGTCGACGACGCTCAGGCGGGTCCCTCCCGTCGGCGCCCACGCCACCGCGTGGGTCCCGAGGCCCGCCGTCCGGTAGTCCGCGCCGGCGGTGGACCAGGCGGGGGAGCTGCCGGAAACGGTCAGCGAGCTCGACGCGCCGTCGAAGACGGCCCCGGCGGCCACCGTGAAGGTCCCGCGCACGACCAGGGCGTCGGCCAGGCGCGCGCCTCCGCTCGAGTTCGTCACCACCAAGGCGTGCACGGCGCCGCCCGCCATCGCCAGGTCCTGGAGCGCGGCGCCGTCGAGGACCAAGGTCGAGGTCGCCGTACCGAGGAGGCCCGCGGTCCGGCGCAGGCCGCCCCGCAGGCGCACGGTCCGCGAGGACGCGTCGAGCGTGCCGCGGACGAGCTCGAGGTCGCCGTCGACGACCGCGTCCGCCGTCAGCGTCACGCCGACGGCGTTCGAGGACACGAAGCGCCCGAAGCGCGACATGGTGCTCGCCTGGACCGACTGGCGCGCCGTCCCGTCGAAGACCACCGTCCCCGAGGAACCCGCGAAGGCCCCCGCCCCGGCCAGGCCCCAGAAGCCGCGGACGGAATGGGTCGCGGTCCCGAGGTCCGTCGTGCCGGAGGAGAAGGTGACCCCGTTGGCGACGGCCGCCGAGGTGGCCCAAAGCAGGCCGCCGAGCGAGGCGGCCTCGAGATGGTGGAACTGGGTCGCGCCGGCTAAGAGCGACTGGGCGGCCGGGCCCACGAACGCGACCGTGGACCCGCCGGCCGCGAAGGACCCCGAGGAGGACCAGTGGCCTCCCACTTCGAGCCGCGCGGCCCCCTGGACGAGCGCCGCGCCCGGCTCGATGAAGAGCGACCCGGCGAGCGTCACCGTGGAGCCCGTCGCCGCCGTCAGGACGACCCCGGCCGGCGTCGAGGCGCGCAGGACGCCGTACGAGCTCCAGCGGGCGTTCTGCACGGCCGCCCCCTGGAAGACGACCTCGCTGCCCGCCGCCGACACCGTCCCGGCCTGGGTGAGCTGGCCGCGGGTCCGGAGGACGGCGCCCGCCGGCAAGGTCAGCGCGCCGCCGGTGCGCACGGTCAGGTTCCCTCCCACCGTCATCGAGGCGAAGGTCACCGAGGCCCCGGTCTCCACGACGAGGTGGTTGAAGACGGCGGAGGAGGAGACGCTGAGCGTCTTCCCCACCCCGGCGGCGGTGAAGGTCCCGTTCGTGAGCGCGAAGACTCCCCCGCTCTGCGAGAAATCGCCGCCGAGCCGGAACTCGACGTTGCCCACCGCGAACGTCCCGCCCTGCATCACGAAGCGGCCGGTCACGCTCGACAGATTCGAGTTCCAGGTGATGACCCCCTGGTACTCCGGCTGGATGGTCAGGGTCGCCAGCGGCAGGCCGCCGAAGTCCCAGGAGCAGGCCTTGAGCGTCGACGTCGCGCCGAAGACGACGTTGTCCTCAGGCAGAGGCGCCAGGCCGGCGACCCAGTTCGCCCCGTCCTGGCAGCTGGCGGCGCCGTTGCCGGTCCACACCTTGGGGTCCACGAACGCGGTGCCCGCGCCGCCCCCCGAGCCTCCGGGCGCCCCGCCGCCGCCGTTGCCGCCGATGACCGAGACGGTCAGGGCCGAGAGGTTGAGGCCGGTCGTCCTGAGGGCCACGCGCCCGCCGGCGCCGCCCCCGCCGCCCCGGCCCGCCAGGCCGAGGCCGCCCGCCGAACCCTGCGCCGAGATGCGGCCCGCCCCCGTCAACGTGACGGCGTCGATGCTCACGCCCCCGCCGGCCCCGCCGCCGCCCGCCTGGGAGCAGTTGCCGACGCCGACCTGGCCGTCCGCGAAGATGAAGCCGTCGAGGACCGCGGTCGAGGCCGTGACCCGCACGAACCCGCCCCCGGCGCCGCCGACGCACGGGGCGAGGCCGCCGCCGCCGCCCGAGCCCAAGGTCGTCGGGTCGGTCGCCGAGCCGTAGGCGGACCCGCCGTTCGCCGCGAGCCCCCCCGCCCCGCCCGCGCCGCCGTGCCCGCCGCCGCCCGCGCCGACGCCTCCCGAACCCGAGCCGCCGCCGCCGGGGCCGCCGCCCACGGTGATCGCGGCTCCGCCGATGTAGCCGCGCCCGTTGACCGCGAGGGTCGCGCCGGCCTGCAGGTCGAAGAGGGAAGCCGAGACTTGGACCGCGGTCGTCGCCTGGCTGACGGGCCCGAACTGCTCGGCCAGGCCTCCGGACTCGACGCGGAACGTCCCGGCCTGGAGCGTCTGGGTGGACTGGAAGGTCAGGACTGAGCCGGTGCGCACCCGGAAGAGGCCCGAGACGACGGTCCCGGTGGCCAGGCGCAGGGTGCCGGAGGAGACGCCGTCGCCGAGGTCGAGGCTCGCGGCGACGACGGCCGTCGAGGCGGAGGCGGTCACGACGGCGTTCGAGGCGATGACGACTTCGGAGGCCGCCCCCGGCACGCCGGACGGGCTCCAGTTCGCCGGGTCGCCCCAGCTTGAGCCGTCCCCCGCCCCCGACCAGACGGCCGGGGCCGCCCGCGCGGCCGAAGGGGCGGCGAGGCAGGCGAGGAGGAGGAGGGCTCTCCGGCTCACGGGACGTCCGCTAGCGCCCCTGGTGGCTCGACATGAACTTCCGGCGGTCCGCCAGCTTCTGCATCTCGGCGGCGAAGGCCGGGTTCTTCTTGAGCATGAAAGTGAAGTCCGCCGAGAGGAGCACGAACAGGCGCGTCGGCGCCTCGCAGACGACCGAGGCGCTGCGCGGGTCGTTGGCCAAAAGCGCCATCTCGCCGAAGAAGTCCCCCGGCCCGAGCTTGGCCACCGCCTTCGAGAAGAAGACCAGGTGCTTGAGGCGCACCGACACCGCGCCGTCCAGCACGATGTAGAAGGCGTCTCCGGGCTCCCCCTGCCGGAACACCGTCTCCCCCGCCTTGTAGCGCCAGAGCATGATGTAGGGGACGATCTGCTCGAGCTGCCCCAAGGTCAGCGGCGCGAAGAACTCGACCTTGCGCATCGCCTTGGCCAGGGCCGCATACTCCGCGTCCGCCATCGTCAGCTTTTCCATGGTCCCCCCTATCTCTCGAACGTCACGCCGAACAAAACGGAAGTCGCCTCATGGTTGAACCGGTGCGCCGCCTCGAAGCGGTCGTTCGAGGAGGCCCACAGCCGCTCGAGGCGGGCGGTCAGCGCGAGCCCCGGCCCCAGCGGCCAGCGGGCGTCGGCGGAGGCGGAGACGGTGTCCTCGCGCAGGCCTTCGCCGGAATACGCCCCGGAGCCGTCCCGGGCGGAGCGGTGCGGCCAGGAGCGGCCGCCCAGGCGCAGCGCCGCGCTCGCGGCGGCCGGCGCCCGGGCGTCCCCCCAGCGCAGGCCCGCCGTCGGGCCCAGGGTCCAGGCGGTGCTGTTGTAATGGCGCGGCTCGTAGCGCCCGCGGGCGGGGTCGTAGGAGGCCTGGTCGGAGAGCGTGCCCGTCAGCGAGCCCTCGAGGCCCCACGTCAGCGTCTTGTCGAGGCGCACCTCGCGCTCGCCGGAGAGGGCCGCCTCGAAGGAGGTCGTCAGGTCCCCGCGGGTCTGGGAGGAGAGCTGGCCGTCGGAGCGCACGAGCTTCTGGTCGAAGTAGTCCCGGGACTCGAAGCCCAGGCGCCCTTCGGCACGCAGGCCCCAGGGCAGCGCCGTCCAGGCCGCGGCGGTCAAAAGGTGCGCGTCCGAGTCGAGGACGCGGCTTCCGGCCAGCTCGCGGGCCAGCGGCCGCCCGCGCGGGTCCGTGGGGGCCGTGGACTCGAGGGAGGCGTAGTTCGGGAAGACCGTCCTTGAGAACGCGTAGCCCGCCCTCACCCCCGCGCCGCCGCGCGCCTCGAGCTCCCACTCGAGGCCCACGTCCACGGTGTGGTGGTCGAAGAGCCCCTTGAGCCACTCCTCGTCCTCGGTCTCCTTGAGGAGCCGTGCCCGCCAGCCCACGGAGGGCTTGAGCCGCCAGCGCGCCGCCGCGGGCTGATAGACCGCCTTGAGCGCCGCGCGGTGCTCCATCTGCTCGGAGAAGAGGGTCGTGCCGCCCGCGGTGTCCAAAGCCTGCTCGACGCCGCTCCAGGAGCCCGAGACGGCGGGCAGCAAAGTCCACCGCTCCCCGGCCGGCCAGGCGGAGGCGGCCGAGCCGGCCGCGAGCCCCGAGAAGCGTCCGGAGCGGCCGTCGGCGAGGTGGCGTCCGCCCAAGAGGCGCCCCGAGAGGACGGTCTCGGCGGCCCGGGCCGGGGCCGCGGCGAGGGCGAGGAGCAGCGCCGCCGTCCTCATGGGACGAGCCCCGTGGGCAGGGCGAGAGCGGGGTCCAGGAAGAGCTCGATGCGGCGCCCGGAGAAGAGGCTCGAGGAGACCGACTGCTCGAGGGCGGTGCCCGGGAGCGCGCGGCGGAAGGCCGCCGCGCCGCCGACGCCGGGGACGACGCCGGGCGCCGCCGCGCCGCCGGCCAGGGCGGTGGAGGCGAAGCCCAGGCTGGTGCCGTCCGAGAACGACCAGGCCCAGCTCTGGCGCAAGAGGCCGGGCTGCGGGTGCGTGACGGAGACGGAGCGCGTCGCCAGGTTGCCGCCGTCGAGGAGGGCGTTCGCGGCGGTCAGGGCCGCGTTGCTGAAGGGGTCGTTCGTGGTCGAGGGCGTGGTGTCGGCGGACTTCTGGATGTTGTTGCCGGTCCAGCCGCCCGCCAAACGCCCGTTCAGGTAGAGTCCCCAGCGGTCGAAGAGGGAGCGCCACGCCGCGGTCCCCGCAGCGTCGCGGAAGCCGCCCGAGACGGGGTCGAAGACGGCGGAGACGTCGTCGGTCCCGTCGGCGTTGGCGTTGAGGTCGACCAAGTGCCCGCCGTCGGCCGACTCCATCACGACGTCGGCGCCGTTCGAGCGTACGGACTCGTAGGCGGTCAGGGTCCGCCCGGGCGCGGCCCCGGCCGTCCCGGAAAGGCCGCGCAGGGCCGCCGAGACGTCGTCTCCGACGCCGGCGTCGAATGTGCCGAGGAAGTAATGGTAGCCGCTGCCGCCCTCCCGGGCGTTGAGCGTCACGAACTCGAGCTGGTCGGCGCGGGGGCGCCGGAGCCAGGTCTCGACGCGCACGCGCCGGCCGTCGGAGCCGATGAGCGCCCGGCCCTCCTGCCACTCGGCCCGCCGGGCGCCTTCGGCGGCGGCCGCGTAGAGGCGCTCCTTGAAAGAATCGGCGGCCGCCTCCCGCCGCACGAGCTCCTTGAGGCCCTCGCGGCGCAGCGCCGCCGCCGCGGGCATGCGGCGCGGGACCTCGAGGCCCCGGAGGTCCACCGAGACGCTCTCTCCGGCCCGCAAGAGGAGCTGATGGCCGCGGTTGTCCTCGACCCCGAGCTCCCCGTCCGAGAGCTCCACCGCCGTCCGGCCCCCTGAGAGGACCGTGAGCCGGAACTCGGCGCCGCGGGCGGTCAGCGCCGCGGCCGGCGTGCGGAACTGGATGAGGCGCGCGCCCCCGCGGGGGGTGCGGACCGCCGCCACGCCCACGTCGAGGCGCACGAGCAGGCGGTCGGCGCGCAGGTCCTCCAAGGTGACGACCGTGTCCTCCTGGAGGAGGGCGGTGACGCCGGTGCCCAGGCGCAGGAAGGCCGTGGACCGGCGCCCCGTCCGCAGGGCCGTCCCTCCGCGCAGGGCCGAGGGCGTCTTCTCGACGGTCTGCCACTGGCCGCCCGCCGGGCCGTCGCCGCGGACCTGCACGAGGCCGGAGGCTCCGGCGACGGAGGCGTCGACGGGGGTCCCCGCGGCGTCCGATGGACGCGCGAAGACTACGGCCCACGCCGCCAAGGCGAGGCTGATGACCGTCCCCCTTACCCTAATAGGATAAGGGTAGACAGCTTGCGCGAGGAGCGCAATACCTGGATTGCGCCGAGTTTCCGGGGTGTCAGCTACGCCCGCCGCGGTAGGCGGAGCCAGAATCCAGACCTGCCCGGGATGCCCGACCAACCCTAATTCTTGACATCCGCCCCGCGCGGCGCAACGTAACATAACTACGCGAAGCGCGTCGCGTAGTTATGTTACGTCCGAGTTGGTTTGGGCGGAGCAGAAGGCTCAACCCGTCAGAATCCGTTCGGGCGGGAGCGGCGCCGCTCTGCCGCGTCATGTCGATTGAAAACGCCGTATAAGGCGGAGCGAGAGCCCGACCTTGCCTCGCAGAGGGTTCCCGCTTCGAGGATTCCCGTATGCGGAATCCTCGAAGCCACGCGCCCGAGGCGCGTAAATTCCGTGGTGAAAGCCGGGGGGCTTTAGAACTTCAGCAGGAGGCTGAAGCGGAACGTGTTGCCCAGGTCGCCGTAGGGCACCCAGGCGAAGTCGAAGCCGGCGCGGTAGAAGTTGACCCCGGCGCCGAAGGTGACGATGTTGGTGCCGTCGTTGTCCTTGCGGTGCGTGTTGAGGCCCGCGCGGACCGCGCCGGTGACGTTCTCGGTGAACGGGTGCAGGTACTCGCCGCCCAGGCCGAAGTAGAGGTCGGTGTCGCGGTACTTGGTCAGGTCCAGGGCGACCTTGAAGTCCTTCGAGACCGGCATCCCGGCGCCGACGACGAGCGCGCGCGGCAGCGGGTCGGAGACGCCCGCGAAGGACATCTCGGTGCCGACGTTCTTGACGACGCCGGAGAGCCACAGCGGGCGGCCGCGCAGGACGTTCGGCACCGTGTACTGGGCGCCGAAGTCGGCGGCATAGGCGCTGGCCGAGTAGCTGTCGATGTTCTGCTGGATGAGCTTGCCGGTGATGCCGAGGCTGAGCCGCGGCGTCAAGAGGCGCGCGTAGGAGACGTTGTAGGAGTAGTCGCCGGCCGTGAAGTTCCCCGTGGGCGAGCGGGTGTCGGCCGAGCGGCGTTCGATGTCGGCGATGGAGAGGTTGTAGATGGCGGCGCCCCAGGCGCTGTTGACGGCGCCCTTGGCGTCTTTGACGGGGTAGCCGAAGCCCGCGAACTCGTAGCTGATGCCCTGGAAGTGCTCGGCGTGCGCGGCGGAGAGCTGGCTGCCCGTCAGGCGCACGAGGCCCGCGGGGTTGTAGTAGACCGCGTAGACGTCGTCGGCGACGGCCGAGTAGGCCTCGCCCATGGCGCCGGCGCGCGAGCCCGCGCCCAGCTTCAGGAACTGGGCGGCGCTGGTGCCGACCTGGGAGTTGGCGGCGAACGCCGAGGCCGAGAGCAGCAGCAGCGCGCAGGAGAGCATGAGGCGCTTCACAGGCCGCTCCCCTTGATGACGGCCATCTTGTGGTAGACGCTCTGGCCGTTCACCGTGTATTCCAGGATGTAGACGCCCGAGGCGACCGCGCGGCCCGAGGAGTTCGTGCAGTCCCAGAAATCGTAGTGGTGCGTGCCGCCGTTGGCGGTCTTGTGGAACTCGTCGACGAGCTCGCCGGCCACGTTGTAGATGCGGAAGCGGTGGTCGAGGCTGACGACCGCGCCGGGGGCGGCGTAGTGGATGATCGTGCCCACGCCGGTCACGGCGCCGCCGGCGCACGAGCCCTCGGCCACGTTGCAGGTGACCGTGCGCGTGCGGCAGTCGAACGGGTTCGGGAAGTTGAACGCGATGGGCTTCTGCTCGGCGAAGGTCGCGTTGCCCGACAGCGCCGGCGGGCCGTTCAAGACCACGAACTGCGAGAAGTGGTCGACGGAGACCGTCACCGTCTTGTTGACGGTGTCGATGCGGACGTTCTTGTTCTCGGGGCAGTACTGGCCGTTGCAGCCCGTCTTGCCGATGTTGCCCTGGGACTTGGACCAGATCTGCAGGTCCGAGATGGACGCGGTCGGCTGGCTGGACAGGTCGTAGGGCAAGGTCAGGTCCGCGGGCTTGCTCAGCTGCGAGCGCACGCCGAGCGGCAGGAAGATGTCGTAGAAGGTGGACAGCGGGCTCTTGCCGAAGGCGTTCTTCGTGCTCGAGGCGGCCTGCACCCCGTAGGACTGCACGCCCAGGGAGCCTTCGCGGGCCAGCAGGGCCTGGATGCGGCTCGGGACGTAGCCTAGCCTCGCCGCGGCGCGGGCGGCGGCGTCCGAGGAGGTCAAGGAGCCCTTCGCCGTCGCCTTACCCTTTTTCTTGCCCTTCTTCTTCTTCGTTTCCTCTACCGAGTCCGTGGCCCCCGCGCAGTTCCCATCCGAATCCCCGGCAGAGCAGCCATCCAAGGCGCCTGCGGGGAAGTTCAGCTCGAATTTCTCACCGGTGGCGTCCTTCTCGGAGCCCGCCATCGTCATCTTGCCGCCCTGGGCGTTCGAGATCTCCGACTCCGTGTTCGACACGACGACGCGGGACTCCTCCCCGGTGGCGTTCGAGCGGAAGAGGGTGTCGAAGGTGAAGAGCTTGGAGACGGTGAACTTCTCGCCCGTGCCCGGGTCATCGGTGGCCATCGTCGCGGCCAGCTTCAAGGTGAAGCTCTCTTCGTTGTCGTTGCCGGCCTTGTAGACGACGGTGATATCCTTGCGGTTGCTCGCGATCTTCTTGTCCGCTCCGCCCAAGATGCCGCCGCAGTCCGCGGCGACGTTCGTCTTGACCGAGCCGTTCACCACGCAGGAGGACACGCTGAGGATGCGGTCCACATCGTTGTCCTCGGCATCGCTCCCGCTGGCAAACAGGGGCTTCGTGCAGCTGATCTTGACCAGGAACTGCCCGAAGCCGACCGCCTTCTCCTGCATGGTCGCTTCGCAGTCCGGGACCACGCGCTTATAGGTCAGGCTGACGGTCTTGGTCGTCGTGCTCTCGGCGGCCGTGAAGCTGATGTCCTGGCCTTCGTCCGGGAAGACGACGTCCGAGTCGTCGCGTGAGGCCGGCGACAGGGCCACGTTGTAGGAGACGCCGGGCTCGAAGCCGGTGATGGAGTAGCCGGTCACGACGCGGCGGGCCTTGTCGACGATCAGCGTGCCCTGCACGGTCTTCGAGAAATCCGCGTTGGCCGCCGACACGCCGCCGATCTCCTCCGAGCTGGGGTTGCCCCCCGATCCGAAGAGGGTGATGGAGCCCTGCAGGCGGCCGCCGCGGCGCAGCGTGACGGCGGAGCAGGCTCCCAGGTTCGTGGTCGTCGAGATGCAGAAGCCGGTGGTGGTCAGCGTCAGCGTCGCGGAGGCGACGCCGTAGCCGGAGCTCACCGCGCGGACGGCATAGACGCCGGTGGACAGCGAGGCGATGGAGAACGTGCCGTCGGCCTCCGTCTGGACCGAGACGTCGCCGAGCGGGTTGTCCTTGGGCAAGGTGTCGGACTTCTGGAAGAAGACCGCGGCGGACTGGGCGCCCGCGTCGTCGCCGAACGGGTAGGACAGGGCCCCGCCGTCGACCGTGAGGACCTGGCCGGTCACCGGCGCGGTCAGCGCCTGCAGGCGGATGTCCAGCGGGTCGGCGGAGACCTTGTACTTGGCGAGCGCCAGGGTCTTGAAGCGCCGGCCGTCGGCGGCCTGGTTGCCCTCGCGCGGAGCAAAGGTCACGTCGTACTGGGGCGAGACGAAGGTGGACACCCACAGCTTGAACCGGCCTTCGCCGTCGGTGTAGGTCTCGACGTTGAGGCTGAGGTCGCCGAAGGAGGGCTTCGCCGTCACCTTGATGTTGCCCAAGGCCGTCGTCGTGGAGGCCGCGTCCACCACGGTGCCGGTGATGGAGTCGCCCTGGTTGAGCGACAACGTGCCGACGTCGCGGAGTTCGCCGGGGGTCATCCTCTTCACGACGACGCGGACCGGGGCGTAGTTCTGCGAGCCCTGGGCGAAGAAGGCCAGGTCCCACTTGTCCTGGAACACGGCCAGGTCGTAGGGAATGCCGGTGAAGAGCGGGCCGACCGTGAACTTGCCGTCGGCCTGGATGGGGCGGCCGGCGACGCTCGAAGCCGCCTGGCTGAAGCCGCCTTCTACCCACGGGTTGGCCGTGGCGGTGATGCGTAGGTTGGGCGGCAGGACGCGGGCGTTGCGCTCGGTAAACCGCTCGCCCGTGGACGCGTCCTCGAGCTTGCCGACGATGAAGGCGCCGGGATAGAGGGTGACCTCGCGCACGACACCCGGCGCGGTCAGCTTGACGGCGAGGGGCGCGACGACGTACTTGGGGGTCCCCGAGATGTCCTCGAGGACGAGGGTGACGTCGGTCGGCGGGAGGCCGGAGAAACGGTTGGTGTCCACCCGGGAGGGTCGGTTCGCGGCCTGGTTGCCGATGCGCCAGGTGGCCGAGGCGAGCAGGACCTGCTTCGAGTCGTAGAGGGAGGCCCGGAACTGGGCGATGTCCGAAGCATTGTTGGCGAAACGATAGTTGACGGCGAGAACGACGCCCGAGCCGCGGGCGAAGGTCGAAATCTGCACGTCCCGGTCCACCACGGCCACGCGGCCGGACTCGGCGAACACCGACACCGCGCAGGTCGCGCAGGAGCGCAGCGCCTCGGCGCGGTAGGTGTAGGCGCCGGGAGGCACGTTTCGGACCGTGAAGGTCCCGCCGACGGTCAGATAGCCCACGCGGTCGGTGGCGGGGTTGAAGAGGCGCTGGGCCGAGGTCCCGTCGTCCCTGAGCAGCAGGACGCGGGCCAAAGAATCCACGGACGGCGCCGCGCCGAGGTCCACGGTCGCGGTGTCGACGATCACGCGCCCGGACACGCCCTCGATGGGGACCAAGGCGGCGTTGGCGGCGGCCTCGGCCGCGGTGTCGAAGCTCGCGTTGGACACGCCGGAGAAGGTCATCGCCCCGGTGACGCGGAACGTGGTCGGGCGCAGGTCGGCGGTCACGGTCGTCGTCGAGCCGTTGACGACCGAGACGCGCAGCTTCTGCGTCGCGCCGGTCGTCTTGTAGCTGAAGACGACGTCGAGCGACTCGGTGTTCATCCCGGTGACCGTGAACGAGGCCGTGCTGACGGTGCAGGCCCCGAGGACGGGCGCGGCGCCGTCGCCGCAGACGAAGCCCGGCAGGCTGAGCGCGTTCTCGGTGAACCGGTGGCCGACCTGGTCGGGCTTGACCGAGCTGACCGTCACGCCGTCGAGGTCGACGTTGGCGAAGTCCGTGGCGCCGGCGGGCAGGTAGATGGCGCCGCGGATGACGCCGCTGGCCGCCGCGAAGTCGAAGGCGATGGCGCCGCGGCCGGTGGTCGAGGAGACGGTGGCGGTCTTCTGGAAGCCGCCGGCGGCCTCGAACTCGGCGTCGCCGCGGCTCTCGAGGCCGGCGAAAATCTGGTACGGGACCCCCGTGTCGAGGCCGGTCATGTTGAAGACGACCGTGGTGCTGGCCGACAGGGTGGAGACGGACACCGACTGCGAGAAGCTGTTGGCCGAGCCGGGGCGAATCGCGCTGATGTTGAGGCGCAGGTTCACGCCGGGCTCGAGCTCGGGGAAGGAGCCCGCGATGCCGCTGATGCCCACGGTCTTCGCGAACCAGGACACGTCGGTGGACTTCTCCTCCTTCCCCGTGGCCAACACCTCGGTGCTGG
>SCTT01000459.1 GCA_004322435.1 bacterium | reverse complement strand
GCCCTCGAGGGGCACGAGCGGCCGGAGCTCGGGAGGGATGACCGGCAGGTGGGTCAGGACCATCCACTCGGGGCGCGACGAGGACTGGGCGAAGCTCTCGAGGATCTGGCTGCGCCGCACCATCTTCGTGCGCTCGGTCTCGGACTGGACCTTCGCGAGGTCTTTCTTGAGCTCCTCGGTCTCGGTCTTGATGTCGATCTGGGCGAGCAGGTCGCGCACGGCGCCGGCGCCGATGCCGACCTTGAGCTTCGTGCCGTACTCCTCGCGGGCCTTCTGCATCTCCTCTTCGGTCAGCAGGTCGCCGCGGTGGAACACCTTGGAGCCCGCGATCTCGAGGTTGTCGAGGACCACGTAGAGGGCGTAGTAGGCGATGCGCTCCAGATCCGAGGTGCGCATGTTGAGGATCAGGCCGATGCGGGAGGGGGTCTTCTTCAGGAACCAGATGTGGGCGACGGGGACGGCCAGCTCGATGTGGCCCATCCGCTCGCGGCGGACCTTGGCCTCGGTGACCTCGACGCCGCAGCGGTCGCAGACGATGCCCTTGAACTTGACCCAGCGGTACTTGCCGCAGGCGCACTCGAAGTCCTTGGCCGGCCCGAAGATGCGCTCGCAGAAGAGGCCGTCGCGCTCGGGCTTGAGCGTGCGGTAGTTGATGGTCTCGGGCTTCTTGACCTCGCCGTAGGACCAGGCCTGCACCATGTCCGGGCTCGCCAGCGAGAGCCGGATCGAGTCGAAGTTCATGAAGTCCAGGCCGGCGTCCTTGCGCTTCTTGGACCCGCCCGAGAGCTTGCGTTCCGCGACTGCCAGGTTGCTGTTAGCCATTCGCGTTCTCCTTAGGCCTTCGCGGAGGCCTTTTCGGCCTTCTTCGCGGACTCGCCGGTCTTCGTCTTCGTGTCGAGAAGCTCGACGTTGAGGCCCAGGGCCTGCAGTTCCTTGATGAGCACCTTGAAGGACTCCGGCACGCCGGGAGCCTGGGGCGCCTCGCCCTTGATGATGGCCTCGTACATCTTGGTGCGGCCGGCCACGTCGTCGGACTTGACGGTCAACAGCTCCTGGAGCATGTACGCCGCCCCGTAGGCCTCGACCGCCCAGACTTCCATCTCGCCGAAGCGCTGGCCGCCGAACTGCGCCTTGCCGCCCAGGGGCTGCCGGGTGATCAGGCTGTACGGCCCCGTGGAGCGGGCGTGGATCTTGTCCTCGACCAGGTGGATCAGCTTGAGGATATACATCACGCCGACCGTCGTGGGCTCGACGAAGGGCTCGCCGGTGCGGCCGTCGCGGAGGTAGGTGCGGCAGTAGTCGTCCGGGAGGTACTTCTCCGGGACGCCGTCCTCCTTGAGCTTCTTCTTGGCCTCTTTGACGAGGTTGACGACCTCCTCTTCCGAGGCGCCGTCGAAGATGGGCGTCTGGGTCTGGACGCCCATCGTCATGGCCGCCCAGCCGAGCATCGTCTCGAGGAGCTGGCCGACGTTCATGCGGGAGGGCACGCCCAAGGGCGAGAGCACGACGTCCAAGGCCCGCCCGTCCGGCAGGAAGGGCATGTCCTCGATGGGGACGATCTTGGCGACCACGCCCTTGTTGCCGTGGCGGCCGGCCAGCTTGTCGCCGACCTGGAGCTTGCGGCGGGAGGCGATGTAGACCTTGACGATCTTGTTGACGGTGACCGGCAGGTCGTCGCCCTGCTTGATGTTCTCGATGTCGCGGGCGGCCTCGTCCTTGAGGCGCGTCTCCATCAGGCGGAAGAACACCTTCAGGCGCTCCTCCTCCTCCTTCTTCTTCGAGCCCTTGAGCTCGCCGACGACCTCGGCCTGCTCCTTCTTATATTCCTTGAGGGCGTTGAGGGAGGACTCCAACCGGTCCTCGACCTCGTTCAAGCGCCGCTTCTCGTCGGGCTTCGTCAGCTTCTCGCGGCGGACGAACACGCGCACGCCGATGACCTTGCCGGACACGCCGGGGGGCACGCGCAGGGAGGCGTCCTGGACGTCCTCGGCCTTCTTGCCGAAGATGACCTTGAGCAGCCGCTCCTCGGGCGTCATCTGCTGCTCGCCCTTCGGGGTGACCTTGCCGACGAGGATGTCGCCGGGGCGGACGTTGGTGGACGGGACCACGATGCCGTGCTCGTCCAAGTACTCGAGGGCGTCGGCGCCGACGTTGGGGATGTCCCGGGTGATCTCTTCCGGTCCCAACTTCGTGTCGCGGGCCTCGATGACGAACTCCGAGATGTGGATGGAGGTGAGCATGTCCTCTTTGACGATGCGCTCCGAGAGGACGATGGCGTCTTCGAAGTTGTACCCCTCCCAGGGCATGAAGCCGACCAGGAGGTTCTTTCCGAGCGCCAGCTGGGCGTCCTTGACGCCGGGGCCGTCGGCCAGGATCTGACCTTTCTTCACGTGATCGCCCGCGTTGACGATGGGGCGCTGGTTGACGCACGTGTCCTGGTTCGAGCGGCGGTACTTCTTGAGCTCGTAGATGTCGATCGCGTCGTCGTCCGAGCCGACCGCCACGATGTCGCCGGCGGCGTAGAGCACCCGGCCGGCCTTCTTGGCATTCACGCAGGCGCCCGAGTCCTGGGCGACGCGGTCCTCGAGGCCGGTCCCCACGAGCGGGGGCTCGGGGAGCACCAGCGGCACGGACTGGCGCTGCATGTTGGAGCCCATCAGCGCGCGGTTGGCGTCGTCGTGCTCGAGGAACGGGATGAGCGCGGCGGAGATGGAGACGACCTGGGCCGGGGAGACGTCCATGTAGTCGACGCCCTTGGGCTCGACGAGCGGGAAGTCGCCGCGGCTGCGGCACTCGACGCGGTCGCCGGCGAGCTTCTGGCCTTCGAGCGGCGCGTTGGCCTGGGCCAGCACGTGCTCGTCTTCCTGGTCGGCGGGCAGGTACTCGACGTCGCCGGTGAGGCGGCCGCCCTTGACGGTGCGGTAGGGCGACTCGATGAGGCCGTATTCGTTGATGCGGGCCATCGACGCCAGCGAGGTGATCAGGCCGATGTTCGGGCCTTCGGGGGTCTCGATGGGGCAGACGCGGCCGTAGTGGGTGTGATGGACGTCGCGCACCTCGAAGCCGGCGCGCTTGCGGTTGAGGCCGCCCGGTCCGAGGGCCGAGAGGCGGCGCTTGTGCGTGAGCTCGGCCAAGGGGTTGATCTGGTCGAGGAACTGGGAGAGCTGGGACGTGCCGAAGAACTTGCGGATGATGCCCACCAGGGGCGCCGTGTTCATCACCGAGCGGGGAGTGACGTCCGCCTTGTCCTGCACGCTCATGCGGTCGCGGATCACGCGGGACATCTGCGCGAGGCCGACCCGGATCTGGTTCTCGAGGAGCTCGCCGACGCCGCGCACGCGCCTGTTGCCGAGGTGGTCGATGTCGTCGAGCTCGACCTTGACCGACTTGCCGTCGTGCTCGAAGAGGGTCTCTTCGCCCGAGTTCAGCAGGATCAGGTACTTGATCGTGACGATCAGGTCCTCGGCGGTCAGCGTGCGGCGGCGCTCGGAGGGGACCTCGAAGCGCAGGCCCTTGATGGCGGAGAGCCAGCCGAACAGCGGCCCGAGCTTCTTGGCGATCTTGTAGCGGCCGACGTGCGAGAGGTCGTACTTGCGCAGGTTCTTGAAGATCAGGTTGTCCAGGTACTGCTCGGCCTGGCCGGGGACGATGAACTCCTGGCCGCGGAGCTTCTTGTAGATCTCCTGCTGGGCTTCCT